>JAQGOT010000065.1 GCA_028293465.1 Pedosphaera sp.
CGGCCAGATTAGCTTGACGGGAACTCCTGCAAGCCAGGAAAACCAGGCTCGCAAATTGGCGGAAAACGAACAAGTGATCAGCGAGATGGTGGAGGAACTCAGCTCCTGTTACGAAAGCCTGTCCGCCATTTTCCGGTACAGCACGGACCAAGGCAAGACGGGCAGCCTGAAGGAATTTGCTCAACGACTGCTCGGTGACCTGTCGCAGATCGTCACGGCCGACTGGTTTATTTTGCGGCTGATACCGAAGGGCGAGTCACGGCTGGTTGTCCTCGCCGCTTCCGAACCGGGATTGGAATTGGAACCACTTTCGCTGCCCACCTCCGGCAAGCAGTCGCACCTGATTGAAATCGAAGCCGCCCTGACCCGACAACGGGTATGGTTCGGTCCCCAGCGGCCGCTGGGAGTGGAGCCGTTGCTGGCCCAAGCCAAACCTGATGCAACCGGCGTGGTGCTGCCCGTCCTGCTGCGGGACCAACTGATGGGCACCTTGATGATCGGCAAGCCGGCGCTTAAGAATCTCTCATCGCCGCAGGGCGATTTAGAGTTCACCGCGAGGCAAATCAACGTGATCAACACGTTCACTGATTTTCTCGCCATCCAAATTGCCAATGCCCGGTTTCAGGAGGAACAGTTTCACCGCCGGCTGGTGACGCACGAATTGGAAATTGCCAACAACATCCAACGTTCGCTGCTGCTCACCTCCCTGCCCCAAGTCCCGGGTTTCAGCCTGGCCGGATTCTGCCGGAGCGCGCACGAAGTGGGCGGCGACTTTTATGACGCGCTCAAGATCAATGATCATTCCCTGCTGCTGGTCATCGCGGATGTGATGGGCAAAGGCATTCCGGCGGCAATGTTTGCAGCCATCCTGCGCACCTTGCTGCGAGCGGCGCCGGAACTGACGCATCAGCCCGGTGCGTTGCTGGAGCGGGTGAATCACCTGCTCTTCCCGGAGTTGTCCGGGGTGGACATGTTTATCACCGCGCAACTCGCTTGCATCGATGCGCGCACGCGAAAAATCGTTTTGGCCAACGCCGGTCATTGTCCCCTGGCTGTGGCCAGCCCGGATGGGGTGCGGACATTTGCACCGGAGGGCATGCCGCTCGGAATCTTACCGGAAACCAGCTTCCAGGAGGAAACGGTGGAGCTGCCGCTCAATTGCCGCGTGTTGCTTTATACCGACGGTTTGACGGAAGCCTTGAACTCGCACGGGCAATATTTCGGCCAGAAACGGCTGCTGGACTGGCTTGCTCACAGTACCAGAGGCTCGCGAAATCCGGAGGAACTGAAAGCGGCGCTTGCCCACGAGCTCGAAAAACATCAGGCGAACACCGTATTGAATGATGACCAGACTTTTCTGATCATGTCGGGGTAAAGTCGGGACGTTGCGCATGGCTAAAAGAATATTAATTGTGGATGATGAGGAGTATATGCTCCGGTTTATGCACCACCATCTGGTGCGGGCGGGCTATCTCACTTCCACCGCGCGGAACGGTCTGGAAGCGGTGGCGAAAGCCACAGGTGAACCGCCGGACCTGGTGATCCTGGATTTGATGATGGCGGAAATGGATGGTTTGACGGCTTTGAAAGAACTCAAACGGGCGGACATCACGCGCGAGATCCCGGTGATTGTCATCACGGCCAATGCTCACGCCGTCACGCGGCAGGACTCTGAGTCCGCGGGCGCAGCCGGATTTTTCACCAAGCCCTTCAGCCCGACTTTGTTGTTGGTGGAAATTAAGCGGCTGTTGACGGAAGCAGTTTCTGCCGGATGACCCGCGCGGCTAGGAGCCAGTTCCGTCCCGGAGGTGATTGAAGGCTCTTGGAGAGCCTATCCATCAAGCTTATGAAGCCAGTGCTCCCTTTATTTGTCTTCGTCGATGCGTGCGGATGGGAAATCATCAAGCACGACTCGTTCGGCAGCGCGTTCGCGCCCAACCGGAGGCGGCTCGGCTCGGTGTTCGGTTATAGTTCGACTTGTGTGCCCTCCATCCTTTCAGGCCGCTGGCCGGTGGAGCATCGCAATTGGTGCTACTTCGTTTATGACCCCGCGAACTCCCCTTTCAAATCGTTGCGACCATTGCGGTGGCTTCCCACCGCGGTGACCAGCCGCCGCATTTTTCGCCGCTGGCTGGCCAAGTTCGTGAAGGTGCAACTGAAGTTCCGCGGCTACTTCGATCTCTACAACATTCCTTTCCAATATATCACCCTGTTCGATTTCACGGAGAAGAAGAGTCCGCTGAAGCCCGGCGGCATGAACCGAGGGCCGAACATTTTCGATTTTCTCGAGGAGCGCAAAATCCGCTATCATGTCAGCGCGCCCGAGAAATCGGAGCAGGAGAATCTTGCCGCCGTCATCCGGGACATTGAATCCGAAGCGGTTGATTTCGCGTTTCTTTACTGGGCCGGCTTGGATGGACTGTTGCATAGGGTGGGAAATCAATCGCCGGAGGTGCCCGCCAAGCTCCGGCAATACGAACGGTGGATTGAACAGTTGCTGACGGCCGCCCAAAAACATTACGCAGAAGTCCGGCTGTATGTTTTTAGCGATCATGGCATGGCCAATTGCGACGAATTGCTGGACCTCAAGGCGAAGATCGATCTGCTCGACGTGCGGATGGAGCAGGATTACGTCGTGGTTTATGATTCCACGATGGCACGTTTTTGGTTTTTCAACGAGCGCGCGCGACAGGTCGTCACCCAGGCGCTACAAGCCGTGCCCCAAGGGCGGATTCTGCCGCACTCAGAATTGGCGGAGATGCGCACCCTCTTCGCCGACCGCTATTTTGGGGAACTGATCTTCCTAGTCAAGGAAGGGGTGCTGATCGTGCCCAGTCATATGGGCGAGCGGCCCATCCGCGGCATGCATGTTTATCATCCCACGGAAAAGCAGAGTTACGCCGCTCTGCTCACGAACCAAACGGAGATCCCCAAGGAAATCCAGGCGATTCCGGACATTTTTCACTTGATGACGCGGGACGCGGAGTTAGCCAAGGCGCGGAATGCCGCGGTCAGAAATATCGTTGGGGCGGCGGAGACTCCGGCAGCTTGAGAGGTTGGAGATCCGAGGCAACAAGACCGCCCCCGGCGCGTTGACCGTCCGAGTCCTGAACGCGCGGCTGGAAGCCGCATTCACTGGCACGCTGGAAGCGCGCCGCTACGAAGAACAAAAGCGCCAAGCCACGGCTGGCAATATTGTCGCTGAAATTTCGGCGTGCGTTCCGGAACTTGTCCGCCTATCTTCCATCGCTCTATGGCTAAACTGAAACCTTTTGCAGCGTTACGACCGAGACCTGAACTCGCCGCCCAGATTTGTGAATTGCCTTACGATGTGATGTCGTCGGCGGAAGCGCGGGAGATGGCGGCGGGCAATCCGCTCAGTTTTCTCCACGTCAGCAAACCGGAAATCGATCTCCCGCCGGCGACGGACGTCCATGCGCCGGAGGTTTATGCCAAGGGGAAGGAAAATTTCGCCCGACTGATGGCCGAAGAGGCGTTGCGACAGGATGCGCAGCCGTGCTTTTATCTGTATCGTCAGGTGATGGGCAAACACAGCCAGGTGGGCTGGGTGGCGGCGGCCAGTTGCGAGGATTACCTGAACAACATCATCAAGAAGCACGAGTTCACCCGGCCCGACAAGGAAGATGATCGCGTGAGGCACATTGAGACGCTCGGCT
>JAQGOT010000089.1 GCA_028293465.1 Pedosphaera sp.
TCGTCGCTTCGTGCGGTAACAACCATGCCAACATCGACACCAATGCGTACTACCCCGCGTGCTATGGCCTGGATAACATCGTCTCGGTGGCTTACACAACCCGCAACGACAGCCTGGGCAGCCTCTCGAATTACGGAGCGACCAATGTGGACCTGGCCGCTCCCGGCGACCAAATTTATTCGAGCTTTTTTCTTTCGGATAGTTCTTACATCGGTCCGCTTGCCGGCACTTCCTTTGCAGCGCCGTATGTGGCGGGCACACTGGCGTTGATGCTGGTCAAATTTCCCGCGGAAACCTATCAACAAATCATCAATCGCGTGCTAAACGCCACCGATCCCTTGCCGGCCTTGGCGGGCAAATGTGTAACCGGGGGCCGCCTCAATTTACGAAAAGCGCTCAGTCCACCCATCCGCCTGACGGCGCTTCCCCCCACAGCCGACGGGCTGTTTCAATTGCATCTGTCCGGCGGACCAAACCGGACTTGCGTCATACAGGTCGCGAGCGATTTGACCGGTTGGTTGCCCCTCTGCACCAATACCACTTCGGCCAATGGAACCTTCGATTTCACGGACAGCCAGTCGAACAGCCCGGCACGGCGCTTTTATCGCGCAGTCGCCGCTCCGTAATCAATTTCCGAACCGGCCTCAGTGAGGCCAACCTGCGCCTTTTGAAATGTGTGCGATCAGTGATAACGAGCAGTCTTTCTCGTTTTACTTCATCGTCTAACTTTGATTCCATAAAACGATGGCGACCGCATCACTTTCCAACCTGGTTCGGCATTGCGATCAATTGCTGCGCACCGCGAGCTTCCGGGATTACGACGGGGCGGTGAACGGTTTGCAGGTGGAGAATCGCGGGAAGGTATCGCGGATTGCGGCGACGGTGGATGCAAGTCTGGCGACGGTCAAGCTGGCGATTGCGGCCAAGGCGGATTTGTTGATTGTGCATCATGGGTTGTTCTGGTCGAAGACGCATCCTTGGACCGGGAAACGACATGAGTTATTGCGGCTTTTGATTGAGCACAACTTGGCGGTATACAGCTCGCATCTCCCGCTGGATGCACATCCGCGACTGGGGAACAACGCGCGGCTCTGTGCGGCTTTGGGATTTCGGAAACTCCAACCGTTTTTTTTCGAGAAGGAACAATTCCTCGGGTATCAGACGCTGACGAACGTCTCCCGGGCTGACCTGGCACGACGCTTGGGGCAGGTGCTTGGGGCCGCGCCAAAGCTGCTGCCTGGCGGGCCGGCGGTGTGCCGGCGAATAGGGGTGGTCACGGGCGGTGCCGGGAGTCATTTGAAGCTGGCCGCGAGCGAAGGGGTGGACACGTTCATCACGGGGGAAGGCCCGCACTGGACTTATGCGCTGGCCGAAGAGGCGGGCATCAACGTGTTCTATGGCGGGCATTACGCCACGGAAACATTCGGGGTCAAGGCGCTGGCCGCCGAGTTGGCACGGAAGTTCAAGGTGCCGTGGGTTTTCCTCGACCATCCCACGGGACTGTGACGGGCGGACGAGGTTATTTCCGGCGGGCGAGCAGGAAGGCGTTGAACATGAGATAGCGCCAAGGTCCGAGATTGAGGAGGAATTCAACCGGCTTGGCCACGTAACGATCGGTGCAGGCCACTGACTCGACAACACAGCCGGCGCGAGTTAGAAAAAATTCCATTTCCAACGCGTTGGTCGCCACGATCGCATCGTCGTCCGGAGTGAAGGGCTGTTTGACGATCGGCGTCATGTGATCAAAGCGCGCTTCCGCAGGGCGGGTGCGCATAAGGGCCTGCTTTTCGCGCAGGCGACGCCAATTGCGCCACTTGCTGCCCAGGCCGCGCATGTGCGGATGATAGTCGCGAAACCCGAAGACGCGGAAGAAATTCGGGCTGGACAGCACGATGCGGCCACCGGGCGCGGTCACGCGCACCAGTTCCGCGATGAACGCCTCGGGTTCATCGACGTGCTCAAGCACGTTCAAGGCGCCGACGCTGGCGAAATGCTGGTCGGGGAAAGGCAGTTTGCGGCCGTCATAGAGGCGGCAGCGGTCGCTGAATTTTTGGGCGCGGCTGATGTTCGGTTCCGAGACATCGACGCCGTAAGCCTCGAACCCCGCCTGCTTCAAGCGGGCCACCACCTGGCCGACCCCGCAACCAACATCCAGAGCCCGCGCGCCGGGCTGGGTTGGTTGGAGTGCGTCGGCGTATTTGGCGTAGAAATTCGCGTCCCAGCCCGCGAGGAATTCGGCGTAGGCTTCGTTCTGGAGGTAAGTCTCCTGATGGCTCATGATTTTGCCGGTTTTTGATTGTCTGCGACTGCTGGTGACGCAGCCGGTTTTGCAGCGCCGGGACGCTCGGCCCCGGGTTTATCAACGAGCAGCCAGGCACACAAACCCAGTCCGAGCAGGACGGCGGCCAGGCTGACGTAGAGGGTGTTTTGTGAGGTGACAAACTGGAAGACCACGTCGTGATGACCGGGCTCCAGGCGCACGCCGCGCATGATGAAATTGCAGCGCAGGAGGGGTTGCGGTTTGCCATCCACCAAGACTTGCCACTTGGGGCCGAACTTGTCGTTCAACAGCAGAACTGAAGGGGCTTTCACGTCCGCGTCCAACTCGACGCGCTTGGGTTCGTAATTGGGCTTGATCCGCACGGTGCCGGCAGGCTGGTTCGTCGCCCCAGCCGCAGGGGCCGAAATGGAATTAGAAACGAGCACCGTTTGCTGGGGATTGAACGACGGGCTGGCCAAGGTCTTCAAGGTTTCCTCGTCATTCGTGTTGACCTGCCAATTGGAATAAAGCTGGGCGCGGGACAAGGCACCGGTGAACTCGATGACCGCCAGTTCGCCTTTGGGATCAGGCATGGCGGCATAGTCGGTAAGCGAGGTGCCCGGGGTGCCGGGTTTGGGGGCGAGATTAAAGGATTCAACCAGCCGGAAGCGATTGGAGCCGGGATCGATTTGCTGGTTCAAGGCATCAATAAAGCCACCCCCTTGACCCAGCAAATAACGGGTGTTCGTGAGTTCCCAATTTCTGAGCAGGGTGCGGGGGGCGTTGGGATCGTTGGGAACCGCGTCCAGAAACATTTTCTTATCAACCGGAACGCGGGGCTCCTGGATCACGTCCAATGATTGGATATTATAATACTGAAACAGGTGCTGGACCCATTCGATGCCATAAACCTGACGAAGCAGACCTAACTGCTGGCTTGATGAACCATAAGGCATCATGGTCACCCGATGTTCGTAGGGCTGGGACTTGAGAAGGTCGATGATCGGGTTGTTGGCGTATTTGTAGCCCACATCCCAATACACAATCCAAGGCAGATTGGCCCGCCCGAGATCGACCAGCAAAACAGTGCCGAGCAGGACGCCGGCCCATTTGGCGCGCGGGCCCGCAAATTGCCCGCTCATGATCAGGCCCAGCAAGCCGAGGATGAGGGTGAAGAAAAGCAAAAACCACCCCACCGAGCGGAGACTAAAACCCGCGATAGACTGCGCCATGGCGGCGTCGAAACCAGTCTGTTGCAGGTGCGCCTGCAGGCTTGAAGCGGAGGAGGCGTACATCATCCAGCCGATCAGCGTGGCTGCGAGGGTGAGGGCGCAAGCGGTCAACCACTTCTTGTCAAACGCCGCCGCCTTGCCCCACCAAGCTTTGAATTGGGCCCGAATCCCTTGAACCCGGGTGACGGAATTTTGCAAATAGCCCTTGCACAGCCCATGCAGTCCATAAGCGAACAGCATGACCAACGCCCATTGGAAGACATGCATGAACTTGTAAGGATTGCGGATGGTGGAGGCATACGGGAGGGAGTAGAAAAATTGATAAAAGGGCGCGTACTTGCCGAAGCCCATGAGCAACCCGATCAGGGCGACTGCCAGCCAGAACCAGATGCTCCGGCGTTGAACGTTGGAAAAAGGGGAACCCTTGCGGCGGAAAGATTGCAGCACGCCCCAGAAGGCGATCACGACCACCAAAACGCCAGCGTACAGACCGCTGCCGGTGTTGCGCCAGATACCGGCGTTTCTCGGATTGTTCAGAATGCCCGCAGCCTGGTTGCGGGCGTTTTCATCGGGGCTGGAGAGCGCCTTGACGAGTTCCGGCACGTTGGGGTCCTGGCCGATCGAGCCCCAGTAATTCCCGCCGTTAGCGGTGTCCAAACGGTATCCGAAAATGCCGGGGAAGACGACCTGCAGGACTTCCTTTTTCGGCACGCTCCATTGGGTGGCAAAACCCCATTGTTGCTGTTTGGTCTGTTCATCCTGAGTGGTGCCCGCCACGCCCTTGATCTGCGTGCCCACCAAGGATTCCAAGGTTTGAACAGCGATGAAACCGGCAAAAGCGGCCACGATCGCCAAGCAAAGAAATCCTCGGGTGAGCTTTCTGGCCGGCGGCAGAGGGTCTTCCGTGTTCCAGGACTGGAACAGGACATAGGCCGCCACGAACAAGCTGAAAATCGCGCCAATATCGAAACCTTCCATCACCCCCAAACCAACGCAAAGTCCGGCCAGCATCATCCGCGCCCATGGGTGGCGAGATGAGGAGCTGTTGGTCACCGCCGCGAGGGCGAGATAGCCAGCCGCGAAACAGACCGGTTGGGCTACGACACCCCAACAGCCGGTGGAGAAAAAATCCGAGTTCAGGGTGGCCGCCAAGCCTGCGAGGACGCAGGCAATCGGAGCCAACTTAAGTTGTCGGCAGAGCGCCCAAGCGCTGAGACCGAGGAGCAGGAACGCAATCGGAGCGAAGAACTTGGCGTAGCCGACCGGTTTGAGGGCCGTGGCGATGGCGGCGCTGAAGCTGGGAGCGGCGCTGACGCTTTCATTGCCGAGCCAGTTGAGGTCCAGCCAGGAGCCTTGGAAGCCGCTGGGGAGCCGGGCGGCCGCGGAACTGATGGCGCCTAACGGTCCGTCATTGGAGAAAATGATTTTTCCCGGGACGAAACTCTCGTGAAACAGCACCACCAAAACGCTGACCAGCAGCAGGGCCACCAGGCAGAACCCGCGAAGGGATGATTTGCGGCCGGCTTCAACTGGCGTGGTCGAGGACATAAGCTACAGTAAATAAATGGGTGAATACACTCTTCAGCATTAATTTGCCGAATTCTCGGCGAAAAGTAACGGAAACATTTGGGAATCACAACCCGCAATTTCTCAGCTTTGGACCGTCCGGCGTGGGTTCCGTTCAGGTGCCTGCCGAGATTTAAGGTTGAAGCTGGCGGCGGGCTGCTTGTAGCCTCAGCGCACATTTATGACGTCAACGCCCGCGGAAGATAAGCTCGTTTTCGACACCAAATGGTTCCAGGTCGCGGCGAGGCCATTCGCGGGGTCCAGTGAACCCCTTTACGTGATCAACACCACCGATTTCGTGAGCATCATCGCCACGACCACCGACGGAAAAATGATTTTGGTGCGCCAGTTTCGACCTGCCGTGAGCCGGAAGTCCTTGGAACTGCCCTCCGGCCATGTCGAAAAGGGGGAGACGCCGGAGGAGGCGGCCCGGAAGGAATTGCTGGAGGAAACGGGGTATGTGGCGGATAAGTTCGAGTTCCTCGCGACGGCATCGCCGGCCATCGGACGGTTTACGAACAAGATGTGGACGTATTTTGTGCCCAACGCCCGGCCGACCGACGATCCGAAGTATCAGGTGGAGGCGGGCGTGGAGCTCGTGCTTTTCAACGGCTCGGTCCGTTCGTTGATGTTGGACGAGGAGTTCTTCAGCACGGTGAGCCACTCGGCGCTCTTCGCAGCCCTGGCCCATGGCCGGGTGAACCTTGATAAGGCATAAGTCCAGTGGCTGCGAAACGGATCATCATCATCGGGGGCGGCATCGTGGGGCTGGCGACGGCTTACAAGCTGGGGCGGAGTTTTCCTGATTTGCGCATCACCCTCCTGGAAAAAGAGGCGGCGGTGGGCCGGCATCAGACGGGCAACAACAGCGGGGTTTTGCACGCCGGGTTGTATTACAAGCCGGGGTCGGTGAAGGCGTTGCTGGCGGTGTCGGGGATTCAGGAGATGGTGGCGTTCTGCCGTGAACACGCCATCCCCCATGAGATTTGCGGGAAGCTGGTGGTGGCGACCGAGGACTCGGAACTTCCGCGGTTGCATAATCTCCACGAGCGCGGGAAGCAAAACGGCCTGCAAGGGCTGAAGCTCCTGAACCGCGAGCAGATGCGGGAGATCGAGCCGCATGTGGGCGGGATTGCGGCGTTGCAGGTGCCGCAGGAAGGAATCGTGGATTACGCGAAGGTCTGCGAGACGATCCAGCGGGAGATCGAGAAGTCGGGCGGGAAGATTGTCACCAGCGCCAAGGTCACCTCGCTGCGTGAGCAGCCGTCGGGTTGGGTGGCGCAGACTCCGGCGGGGGATTTTGAGGGCGATTACCTGGTCAACTGCGCCGGGTTGCATTGCGACCGGGTGAGCGAACTGGCGGGGGAAAAGCGCGAGGTGCGGATCGTCCCGTTCCGCGGCGAGTATTACAAACTGAAGCGGGAACGGCAGTCGCTGGTGCGCAACCTGATTTACCCGGTGCCGGACCCGGAGTTTCCGTTTCTCGGCGTGCATTTCACCCGGTTGATTGAAGGCGGGATTGAAGCCGGCCCGAATGCGGTGCTGGCGTTCGCCCGTGAGGGTTACCGGAAAACGGATTTCAATGCCGCCGATTTGTTCGATGCGCTGACCTTTCCGGGGTTGTGGCGTTTTCTGGCGAAGCATAAGCGGATGAGCTGGCAGGAATTGCGGCGCTCGTTCAGCAAGCAGCTTTTCTGCGAATCGCTGCAGCGGTTGGTGCCGGAGATCCGCGCGGAGGATCTGGAAACCGGCGGCGCGGGGGTGCGGGCGCAGGCGATGTCGCCGGACGGAAACCTGGTGCAGGACTTTTGTTTTGTGAACCGCCGCAAGGCATTGCACGTGCTCAACGCGCCGAGCCCGGCGGCGACGGCCTCGCTGGCGATCGGCGAATCGATCAAGAATCTCATTGCCAAAGAAATCTAACAACGGGTAGTACAGAAGCCTTTAACCATGAAAATATTGATTACCGGCGGCGCCGGATACATTGGGTCGATCCTCAC
>JAQGOT010000142.1 GCA_028293465.1 Pedosphaera sp.
CCGCAGACTTCGCCAGAGGCCCAAGGGCATGGAGCGCCAAAGCCGCGTCCCATCGTCTGCGTTGGACGGCGGACAATGTCGAACTGTAATCAATGCGCTGCCGGGAGAAGCGACTCCGAGCCCACCACATGAGTCTGTTAAACCTGACACTCAGGGTGGAGTCCTTGGTGTGCATCGTTCGTAGAAGAAAAGGGAGCGTGTTCGTCCCCATGGCCCGAATGGCTTGCTCCGCTTTGGTTTCCCCCGCAATTCCTTGGGAAAATAACGGATGCCAAAAGATGCCCGTGTGGTCATTTTCTCCCCCCGGCAGTCGCCGCGCCCACACGGCCAGCGATTCGCCCTCGTAAACGGGCCCGCTCGCCCGGCGAGCCCGCCAGGCTATCGTGCCGACAACCCCGACAATCACAATGCCAACCAAGATACGAAACCGTCTCCTTTTCATCTTACCCCCGCCTTCGCCGCCGCCTCCGGATCAATCGCCTTGAGCGCGTTGGTCGCCGCCATCCGAATGTGAAGTTTGGGGTCATCAAGATACTGCACCAAAGCGGCCGTGGTAACATTCGTGATTCCATATTCCTTGAGCGCGTCCTCGGTCATGGCGCGGACATTGAGCCCAGTGTCGCCAAGTTTGGCGGCGAGGGCCGGGGCCACCAGTTCGGGGTCGGCATGGATTTGCCCGAGCGACCAAGCGGCTCCGGCGCGCACCATTGGCGTCTTGTCCTGCAAGCGCTCAAGCAAAGCCGAAACTGCAAATTGCCCGTTGGTCGGAGTCTGGCCCACCGCCCAGATGGCACATAGTTGCACCCAGTCGCTGCTGTTGGTCATCGCCTGCCGTAACGGACCCATCGCTTCCGGCCCCATGCCGGCCAGCGCATACGCAGCATCCCGCGAGAAGACGCTGTTCGTCACCAGCAGGGCCAGTTCGGGAATGGCCGGCTTCGCCATCGGCCCGAGAGCATGCAGCACCAAAGCCGCTTCCCATCGCCGGCGTTCAATGGCGGACATTTCAGAACCAAAACCGACGGGCTGGCGGAAAACACGACTGCGAACCCACCGCTTGAATTCCTCAAGCTTGACGCTCTGTACGGTGTTGTCCGCATGCATTGTCCGCAGCAACAAGGGAAGTGTGTTGGTGCCCATCGCCCGGATGGCCTGCTCCGCCTCCGCTTCCCTGCCTGACTTCAGATCCGACATCGGCCCCCACCCGATGGCCTTGGATTGGTTGTTTCCTCCGGCAAGCCGCTGCACCCACGCCGCCAACGATTTGCCCCCATAGGACGCCCCGCGCAGGAGCCAAACCTGCCAGAGGATCACGCCAACCACCGCCATAACCACTACGGCCAGCAAAATACGAAACGGTTTCCTTTTCATCTCACCCCCGCCTTCACCGCCGCCTCCGGATCAATCGCCTTGAGCGCGTTGGTCGCCGCCATCCGAACGTGAAGTTTGGGGTCATCAAGATACCGCACCAAGGCGGAGTTGGTAACACTCGTGATTCCATATTCCTTGAGCGCCCCCTCTGTGATGGCGCGGACACCGGGCCCAGTGTCGCCAAGTTTGGTGGCCAGAGCCGGCGCCACCAGTTCGGGATCGGCGTGGATTCGTCCCAGTGACCAGGCGGCCGCCGAGCGCACCCCAGGCGACTTGTCCTGCAAGCAACCAAGCAACGCCGAAACGGCAAACTTCCCATCGGTTGGAGTCTGGCCCAAGGCCCAGACGGCACACATCTGAATCCAGTCCCATCGGTTGGTCATTGCCTGCCGCAACGGAACGAATCCTTCCGGACCCATTGAAGCAAGCGCATAAGCGGCATCACGTGAGCAAACGCGGTTGGTCAAGAGCGCGGCGAGTTCGGGAACCGCAGGCTTCGCCAAGGGACCGAGAGCATGAAGCGCCAAAGCCGCTTCCCACCGTCGACGTTCGGCAGGGGACATCTCTATAGTGAAATCGACGCTCTGACCGGAGACGCGACTCCGAGCCCACCGCATGACCTTGTCAAACGTCACACCCCGGGCTGAGTCCCCGGTGCGCATCCTTCGCATAAGAGCGGGAAGCGCGTTCGTGCCCATTTGCCGGATGGCCTGCTCCGCTTTCGATTCCTGGTGGCTTCCATCAAACAATAAGGGACTCCAGCTTATGCCGTTGAAGTTATCTTGCCCCCCAGGCAGTCGCCGCGCCCACACGGCTAGCGATTCGCCCTCGTAAAAAGGCCCGCTCGCCCGTCGAACCTGCCAGGCGATCGTGCCAACCATGGCCACAACCGCAATCGCCAGCAATATACGGAACCATTTCGTTTTCATTTCACACCCGCCTTGGCGGCGGCTTCCGGATCAATGCGCTTGAGGATCCCACCACAGCATGGTTTGAGGGTGACGCCCAGGCAAAGTGGCATGTCGGCGGGGGCATTCAGCGCCTTCAATAACACCGGCACCTCCGCTTTATACCCAGGTTCATGAAAGGCGTCCGGACGATCCACATTTACGATTTCCATACACTGAGACAGACACAGCAGAGCAAACGCTGCCCGGTCATGCAAGCCAGGCGGTGTATTGGGCGGTTCATTCAGCGCGGCGAGCAGCGCGGGAAGCGTTTCCGGATTACAATACCCGATGCGCCCCAGAGTCTCCGCCATCGTGAATGAGGTCTGATAATCCCCGCTTCGGAACAGTCCCATGATCTCCGGCATCAACGGCGAACCGCGTGGGCCGAGGCAAAATGTCGCCAAGGCCGCCCGGCGATGCCGATCATCCGCCGGAGTGATGTGAATCCTTACCCATCGTTGCTTGTTGGCGAAAGCAATCAGCCTGGCTTTCAGACGCGAATCCTTGGCCTTGAGCAGTCGGCGCAAACAAGGAATGGCATTCGTTCCCATTTGCTGGAGGGCTGCCGCCACCGGACCGTTCGTGCCGACGTAATTTGAAGGTGGCATTTCCTTGTCCAGTTCCGCCAACCAGGCACTCAACCGCTTCCCCTGATAAACCGGTTCCTGCGGTCGCAGCACCTGCCACCCAATCCCCCCAACCATGGCGACGATCAACATGGCACTCACGATGCGAAACCGTTTTGTTTTCATTTCACCCCCGCCTTGACTGCCGCTTCCGGATCAATTTGTTTGAGCGCGCGCCCCGCTGCGGACCTGACACTCCCATCAGAATGATTCAATCCCCTCACCAGCACCGGAACAACGGTGTCGGCCTGCCCCTTGAATTTGCCGAGCGCATATGCGGACGTGCAAGCCACCAGCGTGTTGGTGCCTTGCAAAGCTTCGATGAGAGCCGGCACTGCCAGCGACGGTTGCACGCCCATTTCACCCAACAGTGTCGCCGCCCGATAAGCAATCTGGTCATCCGGATCCTTCAACACGTTGATGACGATTTGCACCATCTCCGGCTCGCCCGCCAATCGCGGAGCCACCCTGTACAGCGCTCCGACTGCCATCAACTGGACCTGCACATTGGAATCATGCGCCGCCTTCACCAGCACCGGCGCCACCACGTCCGCCCGTTCAGGATAGCAACCCAAAGAAATGGCTGCGTTGTTCCGCAACCCCCAGTCGGAACTTTGCATGGCCCGCACCAGCTCCGGCAGAAGTTCTCCTTTTTCCCGCCCTAGCCCCTTAAGCATGTCCTCGTCAAAGCAGCCGATGACCCCTTGCCGCACCCCGTCCAACTTCTCGACTCGCAGGGTCCGAATCATGGCCGGCACCGCGCTCCTCGCGTCCGTTCCCAACCGCCTGAGCATGCTCACTGCGCACATGCGGGTTTTGTAGGAGTTGGCCGGTATCGGCACCCGCTGCCGCAAGAAAGGCGGCAGCTTGGGCCAAAGCCAGGTGTAACGAGACTCCATCGGCCCGTTGCCCGCCTCCAAGGCTTTGATCAACATCCGAATCCCCTCCGGCCCAAGCGCCCGCCACTGTTCAGCCTCCGCCGAATCCCCGCTATAATTAAGGCTCTTGATCCAGTCCCGCTCGGTTTTTCCCTTGATCAACCGGCCGCCCTGCGGACGCAACACAAACCACGCACCCACGCCAACCAAGGCGACGAGCAAAATGACAAACCAGATGCGGAACCGCTTCCTCATGCCAACAGCATGCAGAATGCGTGACCGGAAAACGAGACAAATGCAATCCGCGACACTCCCTGCTGCACCGTTCACCAGATACCTGCTGGCCCATGCTCCCTCTCCCTCTCACGTCCCCCAAACTTCCCCTCTCCGTCTCTGCGTCTGTCTGTGCGTCTTTCTGCGGGCAAAATTTCCCTCCCTTCCCCTCCGTCACGGCCCGATTCCCTTCCTCCGCACAATGGTCGCCCCCGCTTTCATCTGCTCCGGAACCAGCGGATCACCCCCGGCTGCGAACGTGATGGTATAATTCTCCGCCAGCCAATTCACGATGCTGCGCCCGGAGTTCCCCACGGTTCCGTATCGGGTGACCCCGTACTGTCGCGGGTCTCGGCAGATCAACACCATGTAATCCGGCGGCGACTTTTTTAACAGCTCCAGATATTCCTTCTCCCCGGAACCCCGCGGCCGCGCCGGCACCGGATTCACATGCCGCGACAAATAATTAATCATCTCGCCGTCCGGCAACACCGCCAGCGTGGCCTCCGGCGGGATGGACTTCAATTGCTCAACCACCCAATTCACCACCGGCCCGGTCTCGTCCACCAGACCATTGAATGCGTAAAAACGGTCCCGCCCGGTCCCGACCACTTCAGTCTGCTCGAACAAAATTGCCCGCGATTTTGCGGCAATGGATGCGCAACCCACCGCCAGCACAAGCACACACCCGATCGTCGCCACGCGCTGTCCCCACAACCCCACGCCCGTCCAGCGCGGCAGTTCTGACACCATCATGGCCACCACCACCATGGACGCCAGCGCGGCCTGGAAAAACCCGAGATGATAAACCCGCGTGTGGAGCAACATGCGCGCCAGCATCGCCCCTGCGAGCAACGTCAGCGCGAAGGCCATGACCGTGCGCTCCGTGGGTCGTCCTGTTTGCCGCAACTCCCGCCACAACCGCATCCCGACCAGCGCCAACACGATCCCGGTCAACACTGGCAGACAACCACCCACCCAAAACCATCCCCCGGGCAACCGACAGCAACACACCACCGCTGCGGCACCCAACGCGGCAACCCCGCGCACAGTCCACGACCACGACCGGTTCAGAAACCATCCCGCCGCCCAAATCGCCACCAGTGCTACGAGCGCAATTGCTCCGGCTTCCAGTTCGAACCGCACATTGACCCACGGCTGGTCCAGCCCCACATAAGTTTGCTGGTCGTTCGAGCCCTTTTGAATCTGTTCCACCAACACCAGCCACCACGCCTGACTCGCATCGATAAAAGCCGCTTTCCACGACTCCACCCGCGCGAACCACGCCGCAAACGCCACCGTGGGCAGCGCGAGGCCCGCCAGCAGCAACCCAAATTCCGCCGCGCCCACCCATTGCCGCTGCCACCAGCGCAACGCCAGCGCCGCGATTCCCACCACGCCCCCCGCCAGCATGAATTCCGGCTTCATCACCACCGCCAGACCGCCGCAAATCCCCAGCGCAAAAGCCAGCTTCCGCGATTTCTGCCGCGACCACCGCACCGCGATCAAGGCCGTCGCCAGCAGCAGTAGAATCCCGTGCGTGCTTTCATGAGTGTACGGCGTGGCAAAATTGTAATTGCAGATCGAAGTCAGGTGGGAAAAAGAGAATACCGAGATAAAAACCGCCGCCGCCACAAACGCTCCCAACCTCCCCCAAGCCATCCGGAATGCCGCATACGCCAGCGACAGGATCA
>JAQGOT010000155.1 GCA_028293465.1 Pedosphaera sp.
GAAGCCATCTCATAAATACCCATGGCGGCGTAAGGAAAACGAGAAATGAGGCATGACGGAGAGCAATGTGGGACGGGGTCGAGTCCGGAACGGCCGATCTTTGGGCTGGCTGCTTCGTTGTTCGTCGGTCACAGCCCCTTTTAGGGATGCTCCCTCCTCACGCCTCGCAGCCAGCCCAAATCTCTGGCCGCGCCATCCACGGCTATTTATGAGATGGCTTCTAGCGCCGAAGGAACTTCGCCACCGCCTCGGTGCGGGTGCGCACCTGCAGCTTCTCGTAAATGCGGCGGATGTAGGTATGCACGGTTTCGTAGCTGATGCCCAACTTCTCCGCAATCTCCTTGTAGAGAAAACCCTGGCTGAGGCAGTCGAGCACCTCCTGCTCGCGGGCGGACAGGTTTTCCGTCGGTTGCGGGGAAGCGCCCGCTTTTTGGAAGGATTGCACCACCTTGCGCGCAATGTGGGTCGTCATCGGCGAGCCGCCGCGGCACACTTCCCGGATCGCGTCCACCAACTCAGTCCGTGGCGCGCGCTTGAGCAGGTAACCCGCCGCCCCCGCCGCGAGCGCATTGAAAATGTTCTCGGTATCCTCGTAAGCAGTGAGCATCACCACCAGAGTTTCGGGTGCGACTTGCTTCAACTTCCGGACACATTCGACGCCGTTGATGCCCGGCAGGTTGATATCCATCAACACCACGTTGGGCTTGTCGGTGGGCAGCGCTTCCAATGCCGCCTCGGCGCTCCCGTATTGGCTCACGCAACGGAATCCCTCCACCCGGTTGAGCAACCGCGACAGCGTGCCGCGCAACTGCTCGTTGTCTTCCACAATCGAAATGCTGGTGGTGGTGGCCATAATCTGTTCAGCGGTTTTTGATCGGCACAGTCAAGCGAACCAGCGTGCCGCCTTCCGGCACCGGGGTGATCGAAAAACTGCCGCCGATATCTTCCATCCGTTTGTGCATGTTGCGCAATCCATTTCTGGACTGTGCCGCCTTCGACCCCACGCCGCCCGGTCCGCGTCCATCGTCCTGAATTTCCAGGGTGAACGTGCCCGGCTCAATCCGCAGCCGGATCCAAGCCGACGACGCCTTGGCGTGCTTGACCACGTTCGTCACCGATTCCTTGGCCGCGAGAAAGACGTTATGCCGCACCTCGGGTGAGATTGGCGTGGCGGGCAACTCA
Organism: Pedosphaera sp.; assembly: GCA_028293465.1. GTDB lineage: Bacteria > Verrucomicrobiota > Verrucomicrobiia > Limisphaerales > Pedosphaeraceae > JAQGOT01. The sequence goes on from JAQGOT010000155.1 coordinate 1,183, forward strand.
GCCGGCACGTCCAGGCGATATCGCACATCCGCCACCGCGAGATATTCCTGCGCATACTTGCAAATATAATTAACCAGTCCGTCCAACGTGTCATTCGAGGGATTCACCGTCCAGACAATCTCATCCAGCGCGTGACTCGTCTCCCGGGCCGTTTGCGAAATCTGCCGCGCATGCGCCTCGACTTCCTCCGGCAGGTCCTTGTCGCTCTCCACCATTTCGCCGAGCATCGAGACCTGGGTCAGGCTCGCGCCGACCTGATCATGGATATCCCGGGCGATGCGTGAGCGCTCTTTCTCGAGCGCTTGCTGCTGTCGCATCCCTTCCAACTGGCGTTGCAACCGCTGCGTCGAGACGTAGTGAACCACGCCAATGATCGCCGCCAGCAGCAGCAGGCTCATCGCGCTCAGAAACCACCACGTGCGCCAAAACGGCGGCTCCACGACTATCGCCAGCGTCGCCCCGGTCTCGTTCCAGAACCCGTCTTCATTGCAGGCGATCACATGAAACCGATAATTGTTAGGCGAGAGTTTCGTATAATGCACGCTGGTAACGCTGCGCGCTTCCGTCCACGCCGTCTCGTGCCCTTCCAACCGGTATTTGAACCGCACCCGGTCCGGCGCGGGGAGATTGAGCCCGGTGTACTGAATCTCCAGCAACTCCTTGTCTGGCGGCACGGTCACGATTGGCGGCAATCTCGTGCGCAGCCGGCTGGGGGTCACTTCCCGACCCTCGATCAACACACCCTCGATCATCACCGCCGGCGGATTTGTATTCAAAATGAGTTGCGCCGGGTCCACCGAGGCGAGGCCCTTGATGGTTGGGAACCAAAGCCGCCCATCCCGGGTGCGACACGCGGCGGGTTGCGAGCCGGAACTGCATTCACTCGTCGGCAGACCGTCGCGCCTGCCATAGGCGCGGCATGGGATGAAGTTCGTCAAGCCCGCGGCAAAGTCGTTCAGCGCCTTCTTCGGCGCACGCATCAGCCCCGCATTCGATCCCATCCACAGGTAGCCTTGATCACCCTGATCATCCTCCTGCAAATAGCCGATGCTGTCGCTGATCAACCCATCTTTCATCATATAACTGGTCCATTTGCCTTTGTAAAACCGCGCCAATCCTTTGCCGTCGGTCCCGATCCACAACACCCCCGCCTTGTCCGCGTACAACGACGAGATGTGCTCCCCCGGGAGCCCTTTCTGCTGGACCACGCTGGTAATCTTCCCGTCGCGCAGAACATCCAAACCCTCGTAGGTACCAATCCACAAATTACCCTCCGCGTCATCGGCGAGCGCCCGCACGATGTTCCCCGACGGCTTGTCGCCCGTCGCGAACACCTTCCAACTTTGCCCGTCCCAACGCGCCAGACCGCCTTGCGTCCCGACCCATAACTGGCCGCTGCGATCCTGATGAATGGCAAAAATCTCCCGGTTCACCGCCTCGGGAAACCCGGGGGCCGGCCGGAACTCGCCCTCCTGCAATTGATACAAACCGCCTCCGAACGTGCCCGCCCAGACCCGCTGATCGCGATCCACAAACATGGTCCGCACGAAAAAGTTGTGCCCGCCTTCCAGCACATCATAGTGTTTTAAAACTCCATCCTTCAGATGATAAGCGCCGGCGGGAGTGCCGACCCCGACCGCACTGAACCATAACCCGGCGTCCCGATCCTCGACGACCGACCGCACCGTCCATCCCTGGCATTGCTCCACCGATTCGAACACTTGGCGTTTCACCCGGTTCAATCCTCCCCCGTCCGTCCCCACCCAGAGACTGCCCTCACGATCGGATTGCAATGACAGGATGGTATTTTCGGACAATCCGTCGTTGGTGGACAAGCACGTCGCCTTGCCCTGCGCGTCGAACCAGAATATCCCCTGCCCCAACGTCCCGACCACCAAGTTGCCTTGCAAGTCCTCGCAGGCCGCATAAACGGTCACGCCATTCGTCCACGGATACGCGCCCCAATCCCGCTCCAGCCGGTTCGCATCCCATTTCTGAACCCGGCCATCGACCAACCGCCAATGTCCTCCCCGCTCACTCGCCAGCAACAGGTCCAACTTGCCCACGCTCAACTCCTGCTCCAATGCCAGCGCGGTCGAGTTGGAAGACGCTCCCGGACGAATCGCGAACAACCCGCGATCCGACCCCACCCACATCAGCCCAGATTTCTCCGTGATCAGCGCCCGGCAACTGCTGTTCGTCGCCGTCGCCCAAATATCCACCTTCCCGTCCTGATACCGGCAGAGTTGACCATCGGCCGTGTAAAGCCAGACCGAACCGTTGCGATCTTCCGTCGCCGCCATCAACCGCCCCTCCGAACTGCCCCGACCGATATTCAAGCCGATGACCCGCCCGTCCTTCACCAGCGACGCACCGGCAGTCTGGGTGCCGATCCAGAGATTGCCGTGGCTGTCTTCGAACAGCCGGACAATCTGGCTGCTGTTCAACCCCGGCGTGTTGCCTTCATTGAACACCGTAAACCGAGCGCCATCAAATCGCGCCAAACCATTCAGCGTCCCCAACCAGAGATAGCCGTCCCGGGTTTGCGTCAGCGCAATCACCGAACTCTGCGGCAACCCATCCTCGGCCGAAACCCACTTGTCGATGCTGAACCGCACCCCGCCCGCCGCCGACGCCTCGCAGACCAGTCCGCAAAGCAACAACCCCGCAAGGGCGAGTGTCCGGGCGAACATCCAACGGTTCTTCGGCATACCCGATTGTTCGGACGGTCCGGCATCAATGTAAAGACGTTTGATGCCGCGCACCCCCAGTTGACCCAGACCCGCCAGCGCATCCCCGTATCCCGCCCCTTGCCCCAAAATTCCCATTTCGCCATTGACCCTCGGCGGCGGAAGTCATTAAAAAAGAAGTTCATGACGGAAGTTGCCGCCAAAGTAGGCTTATCAGATGCCCAAACCAGCGAACTGCTTCGGTTGCAGGACCGTTACCAATTCAGCCTCCCCCGGAACCTCTCCGATCCCACAACCTGCCTGGGCCACAACCTGAACGGCTA
>JAQGOT010000165.1 GCA_028293465.1 Pedosphaera sp.
GACATTGCATTTGACGAGGTAGCTGAGAAATCCGTGCAACTCGACGCCCGAATGGTGCGGGCCGGTCAGGCAACCGCCGCGCAAACAGCAGGTGGGCATGTCGAAATAGCGGCCATATTCCTGCACCAACACGTCCGAGGCGAGCTTGGAAGCGCCGAAGAGTGAATGCTTGGATTGATCGATGGTGAATGATTCAGGAATGCCATGCTCGAATTTCGCATCATCGTAATCCCAGCGTTTGTCCAGTTCCTTCAGCGGGATCCGGTTGGGGGCGTCACCATACACCTTGTTGGTGGACATGTGGATGAACGGTGATTCGAGGCAGTGCCGACGGGCGGCTTCCAGCAGGTTCAACGTGCCCACGGCATTGGTGTCAAAGTCATCAAAGGGAATCGCTGCGGCGCGGTCATGCGAGGGTTGGGCGGCGGTGTGAACGATGCAGCCGGGCTTGATTTGTTTGACGACCGCTTCGATGCCGGTGCGGTCGCGCATGTCCACTTCATGGTGATGGAAGCTCGCCAGCCCCTTCTCCAACCGCTGCTGGTTCCAGCGGGTATCCCCTTGGGGACCAAAAAAGACCGCCCGTTGGTTGTTGTCGATGCCATGAACCTCAAAGTCGCGATTTCCAAAATACAAGCAGACTTCCGAGCCAATCAGCCCGTTGGAACCCGTGACTAAAATTGATTTTTTCTTGGCCATTGCAAGGTCGCATATTATCGGCGGGCCACCTGAACGCAAGCGCATTAAACCGGCCGCCAGCTTCCTGGCACAGCGCTTGAAACTAGTTGCCCGATTACTTTTTAAGCAGCTAATCTGGCCCCCGTGAAGATACTGTTCGACCATCCCGATCCGTTCCTGCTCATGCACGGCGGTTTTCAAATCCAGATCGAACAGACCAGGAGCGCCCTCGAAAGCATCGGCGTGGAAATAGAGTATTTGCGCTGGTGGGATGCGGCCCAGCGCGGGGACATTCTTCATTACTTCGGTCGCCCCCGGCCGGCTTATGTGCAGTTTGCACAGCAAAAAGGGCTTAAGATAGTGATGAGCCAGCTCTTGACCGGCCTGGGTTCACGCACTGCGTGGCGGCGACGGGTGCAAAAGGCGGTCATCCAGACGAGCGAGAAATTCCTGCCCGCCATGGTGACCGCGCCCTTCGGTTGGGAAGCCTATCGGGCAGTGGATGCGTCCATTTCGCTGACTCCATGGGAAGCCCACCTGATGCGGGATATGTTTTCTGTCCCGGCGGAGAAGGTGCACGTGGTTCCCAACGGTGTAGAAGCGGTGTTCCTGGAAAGCCGTCCGACACCACGCGGGCCCTGGCTGGTTTGCACCGCCACCATCACGGAACGCAAACGGGTGGTCGAGTTGGCGCAGGCGGCGGTGGCGGCGCAGACGCCGCTTTGGGTGATTGGCAAGGCTTACGGGGAATCCGATGCTTACGCCCAACGCTTTCTCGAAATTGCGAGGCAGCATCCCAAATTTGTGCGGTATGAGGGGCCCATCCAGGACCGGACGAAAATGGCCGTGGTTTATCGCGAAGCGCGCGGGTTTGCCTTGTTGAGCACCATGGAGAGCCTGAGCCTTTCTGCGCTGGAGGCCGCCGCTTGCGAGGCGCCCTTGCTGCTCAGTGATCTGCCTTGGGCGCGAACCGTCTTCAAGGGCAATGCCGCTTATTGCCCGGTCACGTCGGACGTGTCCCGTGCCGCCACGGTGCTGCGGAAATTCTACGATGCGGCCCCCAATCTGCCGGTGCCGCCCAAACCGATGACCTGGGTCGAGGCCGCCCGGCAACTGAAATCGGTTTACGAAGGTTTGCTCAAAACCTCACGGTAGATTTCAACATGCCGCTGCGCGATGGCGAGCGGATGGAACCGTTCCCGGGCGATTTGTTTGGCCGTCTGCGCCAGTTTCCGCCCCAACTCCGGAGTCCCCAACAATTGTTGCACGCCGGCAGCCATGCTCTCCGCCGCCAGCGGGTCGCAGAACAACCCATTCTTGCCATCCTCGATCAAGTCAGGCAGGCCGCCCACGTTGGCCGCGAGCACCGGCACACCCGCCGCCATGGCCTCCAGCACCACCATCGGGCAGTTGTCTTCCAAGGACGGCAGCGCCAGCAAGGAAGCCGTCTGGAGATAACTTTTAAGTTTCTCGCGATCTGCAAATCCGCCATGGACGCACCATGGGCGGGTAGCAATCAACTCGAAAAACTCTGCCACGTAAGGGTCTTCTTTCGGCGCGTCTCCAAGGAACAGCACCTTGAGATTCCTAACCTTGGCCTGCGCATCCAAGGAGCGAATAAAAGCGTTTTGATTTTTGCGAGTGCAAACCACACCCACGCATAGGATGGTGGGAGGGTCTTCCGGGGCGGCCTGGAGATCGAAAAAGGAGGCGTCCACCGCATTGGGCACCACCCAGGTCTGGCGCGCCAGTTCCTTCACCGCGTCCTGGGTATAATGGGTGATGCAGATCACACCACGAGCGCGGGGCAGCACGATTTTTTCCAACTGGGCGGCCAGCCACATAAAAGTAAACGGCTTGGCCTGGTTCACCTCGGCGATCAGCCGCATGTTGCCGTGGACCGTGAGCACGTTGGGAAATTTCGAAAATACCGCGCTGATGGCGCATTCGCGCTCGGTCCCCTGCCCGTGAACGATGTCCGGCTTGATCACTTTCAGCTTGCGCCTGACCGCCCGGATGCACCCTTGGTAGGAAGTGCGCATCCAGCCGGACTTGGGCACGTACAAGCTGTGAAATGCGATGTTGTCCGCCAATTTTTTTGGCGACTTCATCGGTTTCTGCGTGCAGGAGAGCACATGGACCTCCAACTCAGGCAGTGCGGCAAACCCTTGCAACAACGCCTCGGGAGCGGTGCCAAAGTATGGCGCTGGCAGGGAGTAGTTCCGAAAGTTCTGACGGTTGTCGGTGGTTACAATGGCGATCTTCATTTTATGAACCCACCGAGTTTCCAGCCAGACTCGAATCAAGCTCCAGCCGGCGCGAGGCTGGCGTCGCCTGGCCTGCACCCGTCATGCGCCAGCATCGGTTCCGCTTGAATGAGGTAATCGACATCCGCAGAAAACTAATGAGATGTGCCCCGGAGTGGAATAAAAAACTTGCGCCCCGGGTTGTGCGGTCAAGCCGGGACGGCAATCAAGTCTTGCTTTTGCGGGATGTTATCTGCTGGATAAGCATCGCTTTCCCGGCGCGCTGGCGGGCCGGGCGGGTCGAATAGATGCAATCTGTTTCAATTTCATGAAGATCGCGTTGTGCCTGGAATACTCAATCGAGCAATTCGGAGGCACCGAAATCCTCGTACGAGAACTGATTCAAGGGCTCTCTGAACGACACGAAATCACCCTGGTCTCGCCAGACAACGCGGCCGCCATCAAGACCTTCAGCATCGGCGCCCGGGTCAGCCGGCATATCACCTGGCGGCCTGAGGATATCTCGGTGGCCAGGTCGCGGGAACTTGCACAGGCACTGGCGGAGGGCGGGGTTCAACTCGCCCATTTCCACTTTGGCGGCAACTACGGCTGGGGGAATCGTTACTTCAGCAAATCTCCCGTCCTGGCGGTCAGCCGGATGGGGATTCCCTGCATGTCCACCAATCACGGCGCTTTTTCCATTCTGGATGGATACTGCGGCCCTCAGCGCAAGATTCTGAGATGGGTGCTTTTTCCTCCGGCATGGTTGAACAAACTCCACGTCCTGTCGCATTTGCGAACTGAAATTGCCGTCTCGCAGCATGACTACGGGGCCTTGTGCCGTTGGTACTGGCCGCTGAGCGGAAAGTTTGGCCAGATTTATCATTCCCGTATTCATGGCACGCCGCCACCTCCAACGAACGACCGCAAGAAGGCGATCATCTGCGTGGGCACCATCGGCCTTCGTAAGGGACAAACTTTTCTGGTGGATGCTTTCAGCCGGATCGCGGCGAAGTTTCCGGAATGGAACCTTATCCTGATTGGGCGCCAATCCGAGAAATCGATGGTTGAGCAAATACGGGCCACCATTTCACAAAACCAACTTTCCAAACGGATCCTGCTGTTAAATGAATGCACGAATCAAGAGGTGGAGCAGTGGCTGAAGTCGGCGGCCATCTTCGCCATGCCTTCGCTGGCGGAAGGCTTGGGGCTTTCGCTGCAAGAGGCCTTGTTCAATGGCTGCGCCTGCATTGCGAGTGCGGCCGGAGGCATGACCGACCTCGTCCAGAATAATTCCAACGGTCTTTCGACCGCGCCCGGGGACGTGGATCAACTGGCTGAGGCGCTGCAAAAATTGATGGGCGACGAAGCCCTGCGCCATCGCCTGGCGACTCGCGGAGCCGCATCGATCATCGAAAAAGAGATGCTGGCCGACAAGATGGTGGCGAAATACGACCAACTTTATCGGAAGATTCTGGAGCCGGCGGCGCGAAGCTAAAGGTGCGCTTCAAGAAGCCTTGCGGCGCAGGAACGAACGGACCATCGCCCATTCTTCTCGAATCAGCGCCGGTCGCACCCCCACCAACCAGGCGATGACCAGCAGCAAAGCGGCATAGCCACCGACAAGCAGGAGAACATTGGAGGCGGATTCAAAGGGCAAAAACATCCGCCCGAACGTTGCCGCGCAAACCGCCACCACCGGGACCAACCAACTCCTCAAAGCCCAGGGAAGCCAGGCGATTTTCAAGTGGCGGCAGACGTAAAAGCCCAATCCGAGGCTCAAGATCGATTGGGCAATCCCCGTGGCCA
>JAQGOT010000072.1 GCA_028293465.1 Pedosphaera sp.
TCCTCTTCGATGAGTTGTGGCAGCGTGGCCATGGAGATCAGGCAGGTTGGGCGGCACCTTGGCTGATAAATTTGTTCAGCAACATGCGGGTGATCATGTTGAGAGATTCAAAAACGCCCTCGCACTTATGGGCGGTGGAGGTGAAAGAGGGAACCTGGACGTCGCGATTGTTCAGGAGAAATTCCATATATTCCACCGGGGCGACATTGGGCAGATCCTGCTTGTTATACTGGAGGACGTACGGGATGTCGGGCAGGTTCAGCTTGAGGGTCTTCAAATTTTCCTCCAGGTTGTTGAAGCTTTCCACATTCTCGGCCATTTTTTCGTACTGGGAATCAGCCACAAACACAATGCCATCCACGCCCCGCAACACGAGCTGGCGGGTGGTGTTGTAGATGACCTGGCCCGGCACGGTGTAAAGCTGGAACTTGGTTTTGAAACCCTTGATCGACATGGCCTCGATGGGGAGGAAGTCGAAGAAGAGGGTGCGGTCGGAGCTGGTGGCAAGCGAGACGAGCTTGCCTTTATTGCCCGCGGCGGTTTGCACGTGGTCGTGCACCTGCACGAGATTGGTGGTCTTGCCGCCCATGGCGGGACCGTAGTAAACGATCTTGACCTGGAGTTCTTTGGTTGCCTGATTGATGATTGCCATAATTCAACTCATTTTGCCTTGCGATCCAACTCCGCCGCGATGCCGGCCAACCGGGCGGTCGGCAGCGGTTGTCCGGCAATGCCAAATGCAGCGAAGTAAATGGCACCGACCCGGAAAATCTTCCATGGGATAAGGCCCACGGTAAAGTTGAGGTTGTTCAAATCCCCCATGCGAAGCTCGCGGGTGGATTGGCTGACGCGACCGAAAATTTGCGGCAGAAACGCGGCGAGGGTATCGGCATTCATGTCCGCCGGTATTTTACTGGCGACGAGCAATCCGTCAGGCAAAGCGATCAGCGCCCCGCCCACACCGTCCAGCCCGGAAGCTTTGCTGACGATCTCGTTGGGCGTCGCATAGCGTTGGAGGAAACTGGTTCCCGGGGAAGGCCCCTTCTTGATCACCACCTTTTCCTCGACCGGCGGTTCATCTTTATCTTTCCAGACGTAGTAATTGGTATCCCCAGACGCGGTGGCGGGGGCAACGGGCGCAAAAGCGGTGGCGGGGGCAACGGGCAGCGGAGCGGCCACCGTCGGAGAAACGGCGACCGGCTCCGCGCCGGCGGTACCTGAGAAAAGGTTGGGGATGTTCGCGTCGATCGAGACTTTTTTCTGCGGCCGGTTCGCGCGCAAGCTGGCCATGAAGGCCGGGGTGATCACCTTCAACGGCAGTTCCAAGACCACGGCATCATGGGGTGAAACGTGGGATGGGTCCACGAGCGGTTTGATCCAGGACCGGATCAGTTTCCACGGGAAAGCCACCTTCCCTTGTTTGATGGCGGCCTCGGTCACGCCCTGAGGCAAAGCTATTGAAGCTGTGGACAGGCTGAGGGTGGTGATTTCCTGACGTACCGATTCGGGCCAATCTTGGGACAACTCAAGCAGTGAAACCGTCAAGAATACTGTCTCACGGGAAGCGGCGGGCGGTGGCGGCACGGGTGTTGGCGCCGGGGCCGACACCGGGGCTGGGGCAAAGGACGGATTAAACCGGATCAGCTCAGGCTCGGCCGGAGGGGCGGGCAACGCGACGGGCGCGGGAGCGGACAACGGGGGCGGTGAAAGGTTGCGCGACGACGACGCCGGTGCGGGGATGGTTCCAGGCTGGCCAAATGGAATCGGCAGGGGCTCCGGTTCGGGAGCCGGTGCGATGGGTGTGTGCACCGGAGGAACAAGATTCATCCGCTTGAACGTGGGTTCATCGCGCGCAGGTTGCACGGGTGGCGGAGCGGCGGACAACATGGGGGCGCGCTGGAAAAGTGATTCCTGGGAGCCCGGCGGCGTTACCGGCGGCACCGAGGGTGGGTTGACGCGGGCGAAGACTGGCGTTTCCGGGAGCACCGCGGGTTTAAGGGGGAGTGCGGAGCTCGGCACCATGGGAGCATAAACGGGCGGATTGGGTTGGGCTGCGGCCGCGTTGGTCTGCTTGAAGACGACTTCCTCGGGAACCGGTTGAGACCGGGGCTTGGCGACCGGCTTAAGTGGCACGGAGGAGATGGTGACTTGAGTCTGGCCACCAAAAGGCCCGGTTACTTCCTGGGGCACATCGACATGCTTTTGGACCGGCCGACGCGCCAGCAAACCGGGATTTACCCGGGTGAGAATCTCGTTCAACGGCAAATCGACCAGCACGCGATCACGATCATTTTCCGGGGAAAAGGTTCCGGGGGGTGAAGACTGACGCAGCTCGCCGAAGGAAACCCGGACGGCGCCCTGGGCGAGTTGGGAAATTACTTTCTGCATGGGGACGAACACTTCCGCCTCGCCAACATCTGTCTGCCGAACCCGGGTCGCCAAATCGGCTGGCAATCGAGCGAGCACTGAGCGGAGTGGGAGGGAAAGCGTGGCAGCGGAGGTCCCGGCCGGACGCGGCTGGGATTCGCCCACGGCGACGCGTGGTTCGGCGTCCACCCGTCGGGCGGGAGGAGGTGCTGCGGGGCGTTGGGGCGGAGCGGCGGGACGGACTTCCGGCGGGCTGTCAACCTTGTCTTCAACACGCTTGCCAAAGAATCTTTTAAAGGTATTGAACATTTGACTTGAATGTATTTTTGACGGTGCTGCCATGGTTCGTTGACATAATTACTTACCGCCGGCCGCAGATTCCAGGATCGGCCCAGTGTTCTGGCCAACCCGGCGGCGCCGACCGCAGTCCATCACCAGGCACCCGACATGTATCCCGGGCTTCTGTGCTCTGAACTACCCCACTCACAGGCAAGAAGCATGCCACGATGAAATGTCGGGGGTTAGCCGCTGCACAACGCCATTTAAACTGCACTTAACAAAACCGCCCAGGGGTACCGAGGTATCCGCGGAGAGTCGTGCTGTGTCCCATGACTGGACTGATTGTGTACCGGGTTGACCGGGAATTGGCATGCATTACGGGCGGCCGGACGACACGGAAACGCACTTTGGCAGGGTTAAACAAAAAACATTCAAGTTCCGCCAAACCGGAATGCGACTTGCTTGAGCACCTCTTGTTTGAACGTGGCTGACATTGGCAGCCCCGAGATTTGGACAGAGCAAACAGAATGATCGAAACAAGTCAATATGCGCACACGCCCTAAAATCCTGCTCGTGGATGATGACCAGGATTTACTGGATCTATACCAGGAAATCCTCTCCCAACTCCCGAGCCAACCCGAGATCTCCACCTCGGTGACCGGGGCGCGCGCCATGGCGATGCTGGAGGTGGAGCCATTTACCTTGTTGGTGTGCGACCTGAACATGCCCAAGATGGACGGGTTACAGGTACTATCCATTGTCCGCCGCAAATACCCGGAACTGCGCACCGTGGTGCTGACCTCGGTGATGGACGAGCAGTTTCGCTCGCGAGTTTACAGCCTCGGCGTGGATCTATTCTGGCAAAAGCCCGGTTCGGGGGAGGAGATCAAACAGTTCCTGGATTGCATCGAATCGCTGCTCGGGCGGGAAGCACAATCCGGGTTTCGCGGGGTGCAAAGCAAGAGTTTGGTGGACATCATCCAGTTGGAATGCATCTCCCACAATTCCCTGGTGCTCAAGATCACCAACGGCACGCTCACCGGCAGAATCTGGCTTCACAACGGGGAAGTGATCGACGCGGCGACCGCGGAACTGGCGGGCGAACCCGCGTTTCACAAGATCCTCTCCTGGCGGTCGGGTAATTTTGAATCGCTCCCGGCGGAACCGGACCACGCACGCACGATTTATAATTCGTATCAAGGCTTGCTGCTGGAAACCGCGCAGGCTCAGGACGAGGCACAGGGGCAGAGCAACCTGGCCGCGAATGCCAAAACAAATGCTGCGCCGAGCGGCGAGACCGGCCCCCCCACCCCACTTACGCCGCTGTGCCGTTTTGAAGGCGTCGAGTTTGTCCTCGCGTTGAAGCCGGGCACGGAAAAAGCTTTTGAATCCCGCGGGCTGGAAAATCCGCAGCCGATGGCGGATTGGTCGCGGCAATCACTGGAGTTATATCGTTCGCTCGGAGAACGCATGAAAGCGGGACCGCTGCAACAACTCGAATGCCGCGGGCCGCAACGCCATCTGGCTCTGGCGCAGCATCAAGAATTGGATTTCTGCATCGGCTGGGAGCATGAAATGTCGACCGAGAAAATCCGTGAAGCCATGAAAAAAGCACTTGCATTATGGGTCTCCTGAACATTTTCGCCAAACCGCCAGCCAAGCTGGTCCGCCTGCCTTCCGGCAGCTTCACCGTGGACAAGGATGGCCGGGTGCTGGTTTCCACCCTGCCCCAAGCCTTTCCCAAGGAAATGGTGCAGGACATCGCCACCCATGTGTTAAGCGCATTCCGCTCCGCCCAGGAGGCGCAAATCCCGGTAACCGAATTCATCGTCCGCTATTCGAGCCTGAAACTTACCGCCCGTGAGCTGCGTGGCGGAGCGATCATATTCCTGGTCCCCCAGACTTTCACCACAACCGCTCCCTAACCAACCTCCGCCCACCACGAACGATTATGCACGCGAACAAAATGCACCACCTCATTCAGGAGCTGGAAAATTACACGGAGTGCTGGAAAGAATACAACCACTTCGTCAACCTGGCCCGCAGCAAGAAATTTGGTCCGGAGGAGGAGGCCCAGTTCCTCGAAGTCAAGACCGTGATCGTCCAGCAGTTGGAACTCATTTTAGCTTCCATCGAGTCCGGTACGCCGACCAAGGAGGAGGTCCTCAACCTCGTGGGCAGCGCACCTTCCCTGCGGTACCTCGGCGAGATGAACGACTCCGCCCTCCGCAACATCGAAAGCCAATGGCATAAACTGTACATCGGCTGGCATTCCGTGCTGGGCCAGCTCAAAGTGCAACGCCAACATCAGGAAGCCAAATCGTTCTTCGGCTCCCTGTTGCAAAAGAAGTAATCCGCCACGCTGTTCCCTGCCGCTCTTCAGATTCTCAAGCCCCGGTGTTTGAGGTTCAACGATGGAATTGCCTGCCGGTGCTTCCAGCATTCAGAAAGGGTCCACCCGCACCCTCATAATCCCCATCAACAGAGGGGGTGCGAACAGTTCTCCGCATCGCCGCATCATCGATCCGTCACCGGCTGCCACCCTCCGCCCAATGCCTTGACCAAGGTTACGGCGGTTACGAGTTGCTGGCCGCGGAGCTCCACGACGGTCCGCTGAAGGCCGAGGACGAGGTTCTGCGCGGTGGCGACTTCCAGATAGGTAACCAGGCCATCACGATAGCGGTCGTTGGCAATCTCCAGTTGCCGGGTGGCGGCTTTGAGGGCCGCGGCTTCCTCTTCGTATTCGCTGGCGAGGAGGCGCTGCGCAGCCAGGTTGTCTTCCACCTCACGAAACGCAATGATCACGGTTTGCCGATAATTGGCGACGGTCTCCTCGTAAACTGCCTTTGTGAATCGCAACCCGGCACGCAGTGCTCCACCTTGGAAGAGCGGCGTCGTCAAGGAGGGGCCCATTGACCAAACCCGGCTCGGCCAATCAAACAAAGTGCCGGCATGCACACTTTCAAAACCTGCCAGGCCGTTCAAACGCAGGGTCGGGAAGAAAGCCGCCTTCGCCACGCCAATATTGGCGTTCGCGGCCGCCATGCGGCGCTCGGCAGCGGCAATATCGGGGCGCCGCTCAAGCAGTTGAGAGGGCAAACCCGGCGGAATGGCGGGCGGTGTTACCGTGAGTGCACGTTCTGGGATCTCGAAACTGGAAGCGGGCTGGCCGATCAGCAGAGCCAAGGCATGCTGGAAATGTGCACGCTGCAAGGCAATCGCGGGCAGTTGGGCCCGGGCTGTCCGAAGCACCGTTTCTGCCTGCGCGACGTCCAAGTCGCTGACGACGCCTCCCGTGCGGCGGTCGATGGTCAAATCAAGCGATTTGCGGAACACCTCGATGGTGGAACGCACGATGGCCAGTTCAACATCAAGGTAGCGCAACGTGACGTAGTCGGCCGCCACCTCGGCCTGGATGATCAGCAGGATGCTTCCGAGATCGTCCGCGCTGGCCTGTTCCTGCGCCCGGGCCGACTCCAAGCTGCGCCGTACCCGTCCCCACAAGTCAACCTCGTAACTCAGGTCCAGTGGCACGACGAAATCATTGAAGGTGTTTGCACGGCCGATGGGTAGGCCGGTCACCACCGATGGGCGGTTGAATGAAGTGCGCTGACGCGTATACGATGCCGAAAGCGCGATGTTGGGAAACAGTCCGGCTCTGGTCACCTCGGCAATCGCACGGGCCTCCTCGAATCGGGCAAAAGCAGCCTTGAGTTGTTGATTCGCAGCCGCCGCCTCTGCTTCCAACCGGTTTAACTCCGGATCTCCAAATATCTCCCACCAGTTGCCTTTGGGCAGGTGGGCCTGCGGCTCTGCCACTTTCCATCCATTGGTTGCCCCGGCATAAGCGGCGGGGATGCGCGTGGCTTCCGGGCGTTTGTAGTCCGGCCCGAGCGTGCAACCGCCAAGAGAGGCCGCCAAGAACAGGCCGAGGAGCCGCTTCAAACCTCGCCGCGCCTGGTTTGGGAAGCCCCGTTTCATTTCGCAGCCGGGGTGGGCGGTGGTTGCGCCACACGCACAACCATGCCATTGGCGAGAGAGATGGGAGG
>JAQGOT010000063.1 GCA_028293465.1 Pedosphaera sp.
CCACCCAGCGGGTTCGGGAGCTCCTCCGCGAAACCGGTGAAGTGGAGGCTCTCTTGGGCCCCGCGCCGTCATCCACTTTACCGCGGTTGCGCGGCGATGTGAGGTTAGAGAATGTCTCCTTCACCTACCCTACGCGGCAAGGGATCGAGGTGCTTCACAAGATCGGCCTCGCGGCAACCTCCGGACAAAGGATCGCGTTCGTCGGCCCCAGCGGCGCCGGCAAATCCACCCTGATCTCCCTGTTGCTGCGCCTGTATGACCCGTCGGTCGGTTGCCTGTGGATCGACGGCCGGGACGCACGCGACTACCAACTCACGGAGCTGCGCGCCCAGATGTCCATGGTGCCGCAGGAGGTGTTGCTCTTCGGCGGAAGCATCGCGGAGAACATTGCTTATGGAAAGCCCGGCGCGACCGCCGCCGAGATCGAACAAGCCGCCCGGCAAGCCAACGCGCACGAGTTTGTCCAGGCTTTTCCCGAGGGCTATGCCACGCTGGTGGGCGACCGCGGCATCAAACTCTCCGGCGGCCAACGTCAACGTGTTGCCATCGCGCGCGCGATCCTGAAGAATCCTGCCATCCTCATCCTCGACGAAGCAACGAGTTCCCTGGATTCAGAGAGCGAACGCCTGATTCAGGAAGCGCTGGAAACCCTGATGCGCGGGCGCACTTCGTTCATCATCGCCCACCGCCTCGCCACCGTGCGGCATGTGGATCGGATCATCGTCATCGCCAATGGCCGGGTCGTGGAATCCGGCACCCACGAGGAACTGCAAGCCATTGAAAACGGCGTTTACCGCCGCCTCGCCGCCCTGCAATTCCGTGAGTGACGTGAATTGGTCTTGTTCGACGATCGCAAAGCCGGCGGATAAAATCACCGAGGCTTGAAAACATGAATTTTATTTTATCTGACCGCCTTGAATCTACGGAATGACCGTGCGATAAAACCGATTAACCCCATTGGTGATGGGAATCGCCAGGTCGAAATAGTTGCTGACGCCCATGACGTTGGTCGCGATGGGTTTCCAATCGACGAGGTTGCTGGATTCCAGTGTCCGGAAGCTCTGACCGGCGTTTTGGCTGAGAAAACGAAACCGCAGGAACCCGCCGGTTGAATTTTGAAATGTCAGACCATTCCATGGAAACGCCGTAAAGTTGAGCCCCGACTGGCCTGGCCCGACGGTCACTGATATCGACGACGGCGCGAACATGTAATTCGTGTCAAGGGGCGTTATCGAGTAAGTTCCCGCATTGGTAAGGGCGTACTCGTAATATCCATGGTTGTGTGTCGTGACCACGCTTGAGCCGATGCTCAGTAAGGTTTCACCGGACAGGCCAGCACCCGAGACAACCCCGCTGACGACATACGTGGAGACGTACTGAAGTTCAAAGGCGCCGATGTCCCGTGTCGCACCGGATGGCCGTTGAAGCCCTCTCTGATCAACGGCCAGGAAGTCACCGGCTCCCGCGGCGTCAATCGCCGGACTGCCCGCGAGCAACGGCATTGTTTGTGTCGGGCCCCCATTATTGCCCAGCGGACCCAGCTTCGGATCGGTGTTGTTCAAGCTCCCGGCTGCGGTGAAGGGGAAGCTGATGTCGGAACCAATGTTGTCCCCACCGTCCGTCAGCGAAGCAAAGGAACTGTAAATGTCGCCGCCGGACCCATTATTTGCCACGATCGAGTTAAGCAAAAGCAGGTTGCCGTTGGTGGTATTGATGCCTCCACCGACACCAACAAAGCCAAAGACATTATTGCTGGCAATTGTTTGATAATCCAAAATTACGGAACCGCCCTGGTTGAATAAGCCGCCTCCGTTCCCATTTCCGGCATGAAAAGGCGGATTGTTTGCCAATCCACCTTGGGCAAGATTTTGTGCCATGGTATCGTTTGTCGCATAAAGGCTGCCCAAGGTGTACACAGCGCCTCCAAATCCGCTGCCGCCTGTGTTACCGGTAAAGCAGTCACCGCCAAAAGCGGAATTGCTGTAGAAAGCACTGTTAACCAGCACGATCGTGTTGCTGTTGAACAAACCGCCGCCGCGACCGTGGCCAAGAATTCGGTAACTGCCAAACTGATTCAGGCACTTCCCGCCAATCGCCTTGTTCCCGGCAAAGGTGGCCGCTTCCAAGCTTGCATCCCCGCGATTATGAACCGCCCCACCCAGTGCCGAAGCACCATTGAACGAGGAAGTGCCATAAGCCATGTTTCCCAAAAAAGCACAATTGGTTGCCCTGAGCGTTCCAGCATTGAATATCGCTCCGCCGGAACAATCTCCTGAAGGTGAGTTTCCAAACGGCCCCACCTTGCCTCCTGATGCGGTGTTGGTGGCAAAAGCAACCCCTTTCAGGAGCATCGTTCCGCTGTTCTGGCAAATCGCCCCCCCTGCAGCCTGACCCGGGTGATAATAGTCACTAAAAAACCCGTCAATGGAATTTGAGTTAAAACTGCAATTGACCACCGTCACCGCACCGGCAGTGGTGTAAAGTGCGCCACCGTATGCGCTGCCGCAGGGACCTGGAACTCCCAAAATCGCGCCTGCAAGCCCACTGTTTCCAGTGAAAGAACTGCCACTCGCGTTGACCACACCCCCGCTGTTGTAAATGGCACCACCGTAAACACTGCCACCCGTTCCCCCATTATAATCGGAGTTTCCCTGCGCACCTCCTCCCGCAACCCGGTTGGCCTGAAAGGAGCTGTTGGTGATGTTCAAAACGCCGCCGTCATTGAAGATGGCACCGCCAAAGGCGGGATAACCATTGGTCGATGGACCGTTATAATAGGGTCCGCCGGTGCATGAGTTTCCCACCAGAGCGCAATTCACCAAATCCACCGTGCCATGGTCATTGTAAATCGCCCCGGCGTAAGCATTGGTCACATTGATCGGAGCGTAGACCCCGTTGGAAATGGAAAGATTGATCAGCCGGAGATGCACCCCGGGGTTCACATAAAATGCCCGCACTGAATTACTGCCGCTGATGCCAAAACTGTGACCACTGGCATCCAGGGTTACATCGTGGGTGATCGTTAGAGTTTGCGAGAGATAAACCGGGCCATCCACCGCAGCAGTTACATTACCGCCCGACGACAAGCCCGCAAGCAGCCCGGCCTGATCCGCCACCACCACCTGCCCCGGCACCGGCGCCACGACGGTCAGCGCCGCATTGGAACTGGTCACCGAACCGGCATAGTTGCTGATCACGACGGAATAGGTGCCTGACTGGTTTGGTTGCAGGTTGGTCAGGACCAACGGGTTATTCGTCGCTCCGGAAATGTTCGTTCCATTGCGCAACCATTGATACTTGAGTGGGGTTGATCCGACCGCGCCAACCGTCCATTGCGTCGATTCACCCGCCAACAGCGTTTGCACCGCCGGCTGCGGTTGGTTTGTTATGCTTGGCGGGGTAAAGCATTTCCCCGAAGCACCGGCGCTGTAGAGAGACTGAATTTCAGATGCCGCCAGGCAACGGCTGTAGAGCGAAACTTCATCAATCAAGCCTGCGAAATAGGAACAGCCGCCGGATGTGCCAATACTGAAAGGCCCGCCGTTCGCTGCGCCCAAGTTGCCACTGCCGGTTCCCGCGAGGACACCATTGGTGTAAAAACGGAAGGTATTGGTACCATCGAAAGTCCCCGTCAGATGAATCCAGGTATTCGTCGGCATGGGCAATCCGGTCTGCACCGAACCGTTGCCGCCATAAAACGCCAGCCCCCCATAGGGATCAAATGACATTTCATATTGCAGAGCCCCACAACCAACAACCCGTTTCCCGGCGAGTTGCATGCTCGTCTGCCCGCCGGTGCGGTAAGCCCAAAGCTCGATGGTAACCGGGGAGTTAAAGTTGAAATTCAGCCCCAGCGCATTGGGAACCTGGACCTGACCGTTGACCCCATTGAAACTGAAAGCCTGCCCAACTTCGCCGCTGGCATACGCTGTCCCGCCGATGAGGGTGCCTTGGTTTGCCGCCACAACATCGGTTGCATCATTTTCAGCCCTCCACCAACTAATGAGGCCCGGTGGAGCAACCGCGCAACCTGCTCCCCGTGCGTTGTCCGGCAGCCACAGGAATGCTCCAGTCAAAAGTACAACAACTATTGCACGCTGGAGTGTGGCAAGACCAATGAGGCTGAATTTGTAATTTGCCTCCGAGACCATTCGCTCTTTCATATCAATGTTTCTCCCCTAGTTTTGAATTGTTGTGGGGATCATACCTCCTGGATTGGGAACGAGTCAATCTACAAAGGTAGCTTTTTATGCGCAGGCGTTTCCATAAATAGGTAGCTGGCGACAGCTCACCGAGTGGGCCAATCCCTATAACCGACTTTAACGCGTTCCCGTTCCAGCGATCTTCGTCGCGCCCGCCACCTCCCAGAAGTGACGAACGGTATTGCGAATGTCGTCCACGCTCTTCACCCGCGTGACTTGCCACCAGGCCGGGAAAAGGCGGCGGTATCTCAGCTCCGCGAACCGAGTGTCAATCAGCAGCACCACGCCGCGATCGCTTTCGGAGCGGATGACCCGTCCAAGGGCTTGCAGGACGCGATTCATGCCCGGGAATGTGTAAGCATAACCAAAGCCTTCGCCGGTCCGTTCCTGGAAGTAATCCCGGATGAGATCCCGTTCGATGCTCAGTTGCGGGAGACCGACTCCCACGATGATGGCGCCAATCAAACGGTCACCCACGAGGTCAATGCCTTCACCAAAAATACCGCCCATCACGGCAAACCCAACGAGTGTTTCGTCATGTTCGACATGAAAGGCAGCCAGGAACGCGTCCCGCTCAGCCTCGGTCATCCCGGGACGCTGGACCAAGTTCGCAATGTTCGGGTGGAGTGCCAGGAACTGCTCCTGCACGGCCCTCAAATATTGGTACGAAGGAAGATAGACCAGGTAGTTGCCCCGGCGCCCTTGAACCAGCGCGCCGATCGCCGTTGCCACTTCAACCAACGACGCGGCGCGAGCCTTGTAATGGGTCTGAAGACCATCGTGAACCAAAACCGCCAGATGCTCCGACGGAAAAGGCGACGGGAGCTGCAACATCGGATCCTCCGGCGCGCCGCCCAACAGCGCGCGGTAATACTCCACCGGCGCGAGCGTGGCGGAGAAAAAGATGGCCGCCTTGCCGCGCTGAAGCGCCTGACCCAACAGAAATGATGGATCCAAACAGAATAACCGAATCCGGGCGGAGCCAAGCGATGCAATGATGGTTACATAACGCTCGTCATAAAGCTCGGCGGTGCGCCGGAAGGAATACAG
>JAQGOT010000190.1 GCA_028293465.1 Pedosphaera sp.
TCAACCTTGATGGGGATTATTCCACCGCAGCCGGCGGGCCTGATTATTTGACGCTGGGTCCCTTAAATTTCAGAAATGCCACCAGTGTGGTGCTGCAATTCCAGCGCTGGTTGAATTCCGATTATCGACCCTTTGCCGCCGCAGAGGTTGAGGTTTCGAACGACGGCACGAATTGGACCACCCTGGTCGCGAATGCCGGTGTTGAGACAAAGGACGCGGCTAGGACCCGCTACCAGTATGATGTTTCAAGCGTGGTGGACAATCAACCCGCGGCGTATGTCCGTTGGGGATACCAGACCGCGGCGGGTGCCTTCTCTTACTCCGGTTGGAACATTGATGATGTCGAGTTCCTCGGAATGACTGGACTCCAGTTCGTGCTGCCTTTGTCCGCGACGGAGGGCGATGGGAACCTGGTTGGTCAGGGGCACCTGCGGGTGACGCACGCCCCGGCGGCCGATGTCATCATCAGCTTGCAGTCCAGCGACAGCGCCGAGATTGCCGTGCCGACCTCGATGACGCTCCTCGCCGGGCAAACGAATGTCGATTTTGATCTGACTATCGGGGACGACGTTCTCCTGAATGGGTCCCGCTCGGTGATGCTAACCGCTTCGGCGGCGGGTTATTTAAACGGGTCTGATTCCATAACGCTGTTGGACAATGAGACCGCCGTCCTCACGGTTACCCTGCCGACGAGCGCGGTTGAAGGCGATGCTCCGCTGCAGAGCATGGTGAGCGCCAGCGACGCACCCATTAATGACATCACCGTCAGCCTCTTCTCAAGCGATACGAACAGCGTCCAAGTTCCAGCGACCGTGACGCTTCCTGCCGGGCAGACCTTGGTGGGTTTCGCCGTCACCTTCATGGATGATCAGGTTATCAATGGCGACCGCCCCGTGACGGTTTCCGCGCAGGTTCAAAATTGGACCAGTGGCGCGGCTGCCATTGTCATGCAGGACAACGAAAGCACGAATCTCACCCTGACTCTGCCGGCGCAGGCCCGGCGGAGCAATGGCGTGTTGAAGAACGCCGGGCATATCCAGATTTCCGGAATTCTCGCCACCAACTTGCCTGTCACCTTGGCGTTGACTAACCCGGCCAACCTCATTTTGCCTCCGAACGTAATCATTCTCGCCGGACAAAATTCCGCCGCTTTCGATGTAACCCTCGTCGATGGCAATCAGGGTTATGGCACGGTTCCAGTCGTGGTGAGCGCCAGTGCTACGGGCTTTGGCGGTGATCATAGGGTCATCACTCTGGTGGATGATCAGACACCGCCGGCGCCGTTTAACCCCTTCCCACCCCATCTCTCTACTAATAATCCAACGACGGTTCAACTCTCCTGGAGTTTGGGCCTGGGCGAGGGAACCGAACAACTGGTGCATGGGAATTTTGAGTCGGGAGCTTTGAGCAACTGGATTCTGCTCCCCACGAACGGGGGCTTTGTCATCGACGACGGCATGGTCGCCCCAGCGAGTGGCGGTCCCCTGCTCTCTCCCTTCGCCGGCAGTTATAGCGCGCTGTGTTCTCAATCTCCGCCGGGTGCTTCGCTGATGTCTCAGGATCTCGTCCTGCCCGCCGACGCGGGAACCATCATCTTCAATTGGGTGGATCAAATCTCCAATTACGCGGTCGCGTTTGCGACCAATCAACAATTCAAAGTGGAACTCCGGGACACCAACGACGTTACCCTCGCTGTGCTGTTTACCACGCAACCGGGCGACCCGCTTGCTGGAGACTGGACGCAACGCGAAGTTGACCTGTCCGCCTACCGCGGCCAGCGAATCCGGGTGACTTTCATGGTCGCCGCAGACCTGGATTTTCTGGATGTCCGCTTGGATGAGATCAGCATTCGCACCGCCCACCTCCCACCAGTCACATACGATGTTTATTTCGGAACCAACTCCACGCCCGGGCAGGCGCAGTTGCTCGGGTCCACCACGAATGCTTCCTGGTCGCTGCCGGTGCTGACGCCGTTGACACCTTATTACTGGCAGGTGGTTGCCCGCCGGGCGAATCAAACCCCCGGACCGGTCTGGCAGTTCAGTTCGGTGGCTACCATGTCCATCACCAACGTGACGGTCGTGGAAGGCAATTCAGGAACAACGAATGCACTCTTCAATGTCCACCTTACCGGCGGCAACAGCCAGGTTGTCAGCATGGACTTTGCAACCGTGGACGGCAGTGCAGTTGCGCCAGACAATTATGCCGCCACCAACGGCACGCTGATATTCAACCCGGGCGAGACGAATAAGACGATCGCGGTTCCAATCAATGGAGACACTCTCAACGAGCCCGACAAAGCATTTTTTCTCACCTTCTCCAACCCGGTAAACGCGAGGGTCCTTACCAACCGCGCGATTTGCACGATCCTGAACGACGATAATTCGCCGCCCAGCTTGGCCCCCATTCCCAACCAAACCGTGGTAGCGCTTACCCCCCTCATCATAACCAACTCTGCAGTCGATCCGGACGTGCCCAACGAAACCTTGGCCTTCACTCTGGACCCCGGCGCACCCGCCGGCGCGAGCATTGACCCGGCTTCCGGACTTTTCACCTGGACGCCCACCGAAGCACAAGCGCCCGCATCATACACCATCACTGTCCGCGTCACCGACAACGGATCGCCTCCGTTGAGCGATGCCCGCACGTTCACGGTGGCGGTCGTCTCGCGCCCAAAAATTAGCTCAATCTCGCTCGCGGGTAGCGGGAACATTGTCTTGGGTTGGAGCGCGATTGCGGGGCAGAGCTACCGCGTGGAATATACAACTGACTTGAATGCAGGGTGGAACAGCCTCCCGGGCGATGTACTCGCGAATGGATCAACCGCAACAAAACTGGATCCGGCGACGCTTGGCCAGCAGCGCTTCTACCGAATTCTGGTGCTGCCTTGAGCCAGGCCGGAAAACCCGCTCAATCGACGACCGCCAAATCCATGTCCCGCGTGTAGTAGAGAATGCGGCCGCAATTGATGCAGCCCACCAGTTCCTGTTGCGCCTGGCAGGCAACCACAATCGCCGTTGGCAATCTCATGTGGCAACCGCCGCAAACACCGTGTTGCACGCCGACGACCACGTTGCCGCCCTTGCTTTTAAGCAACCGTTCATACCGTGACCGTGCGACCTCATCCACCGCCGTCAGCAACTGCTCGCGGTTGGCTTCCAGATCAGCCAGTTCCTTCGTCAAATTCTGTTCACGCGCCGCCAGGTTGCCAATTTGGCCTTCCACCAATTTCCGGGCTTCATTGGCAGCTTGCGTGGCGACGACCACGTCCTTTTGGGCACCCTCGGCCTTTTCCATCAATTCAATCTGCTGGTCCTCGAGTTGGAAAATAATCCCTTTGCAGGTTTCGATCTCGTGCGCCAACGCCCGATATTCCTCGTTTTTCTTGGTTTGAAACTGTTGGAGGGCATACTTTTCGATCTGTTGCTTTTTGGCCTCCACGTCCAATTCCAACTTCTTGCGCTCGGACTCGATTTGCTTGCCGCGGGTCTTGGCGGCTTCCAAGCTGGCCTGGGTGCCCGTGGCCTTCGCGTTCAGCATCTGGCGTTCGGGCTCGACGTGAGCCAGTTCGTTTTTTACCCGGAGGATGTTGCGGTCCCGGTCCTGGAGAATCAGCAGCTTTTCAATGGCTTCAAGCATGGGATGTTAAACTTTCTATCATTATGTTATCGACCGATTTCCGCCAAGTCAATGCACAGGATTAGAAAGGCCAGCATGGCTTACTCCCTGACGTTCTGCAAGTGTTATGCTACTTTCCTGAAGTGTGCTATGGGTATCTAATGGACAGAGTGTCAAGTCCCGCTGGGATCTCGAAAAAATCACTTGTAACCAAGGACCTATCCACCAAAATCACCTTTGAACGTCCTGGCGCAGACCTAACGCAAATTCTGTAAGGGACTTGTAATCATTGATCTCGCATTATGAAAACTGCTATTTCTCATGTGGTTCTACTCGCCGCCGGATTGGTTGTTGCCCCCTTTTCCGCCTCCACCGCGGAAAGCCCGGCAAAGGAAGGTCAAGCGATCGCGAAAACCAACCCGAACCTCGAACTGGCCCGGCAATTAAACCAGGCCTTCGTTGACGTCGCAGACGAGGTTTCCCCCGCCGTGGTGGTGATTACCGTGGTCCAGAAAGCCAGCCCGCCGGCTCGCCTCTCCCCTGCGCAGGGGCAGGATGACGGCGAAGACCCGCTCGACCAGCTCCCTCCTGAATTTCGCCGCTACTTTCGCCATCGGTCCGAGGAAATGCCCTCGGAACCCACCCGCGGCCAGGGTTCGGGCATCATCATCCGGAAGGACGGCTACATCCTCACGAACCGTCACGTGGTGGAGGACGCGGACAAAATCGAGGTGCGCCTCAAAGACGGCCGCACTTTCAAAGCGGAGGTCCGTGGCGTCGATGCCCCCTCGGATGTCGCCGTGGTAAAAATCGACGCCAAGGATTTGCCGGTTGCCAAATTGGCGGATTCCAACAAAACGCGGGTGGGCGAGTTTGCCATTGCCATCGGCGCACCCTTTGCCTTGGATTACAGCGTGACCTTTGGCCACGTCAGCGCCAAGGACCGCTCCAGCATCATCCTCCCCGACCCCGAAGGCCCGACCATGACGGACCAGAACTTTATCCAAACTGACGCCAACATCAACCCCGGCAACAGCGGCGGCCCGTTGGTGAACATCAACGGCGAAGTGATCGGCATCAACACCCTGATCCGCGGTTTGCATACCGGCATCGGTTTCGCCATCCCGAGCAATCTCGCGCGCGAAATCGCCGACAAATTGATCACGGACGGCAAATTCACCCGCGCCTGGCTCGGCGTCAGTATTCGCTCCCTGCGCGAATATCCTGAGTTTCGGGAATTCGTGCCGACGCTGCAGGATGGCGTCGTGGTGGATTCGATCGTGCCGAATGGCCCTGCCGCCAAAGCCGATTTGCACCCCACCGATGTCATCACCGCCGTGGATGGAAAACCGGTCATCACCTCCCAGCAGTTAAAGGATGAGATCCGGGCGAAAACAATTGGTCAGGATTTGAGTCTCGATGTGTTCCGCAAGGGCAGGCAAATGAAGGTGGCGGTGAAACCGGGGGAATTCCAGGACAAGACGCTTGCCGCGAACAACCCAAGTTGGGCTTCTGCGGGCAACGCCGCCAACAATGGATTGGGACTGACCGTCAAGGCGCTGACCCGCGACCTGGCGGAAAAATTTAATGTCGAGATGGCCGATGGTGTCCTGGTCACGGCGGTGGAAAAAGCGGGTCTTGCAGCCCGGACCGATATCAAGGCTGGCGACATCATCACATCGATCAACCAGCAACCGGTCACCAATCCCAAGCAGTTCCGGGACGCGCTCAAGAATATCGATGTCAAAAAGGGAGTGATCGTGAACCTGGTCAGCGACGGCACCGCCAAGTTCGAGATCCTCAAAGAAGGCAGCGAATAACTCGTATCTCTTGTGGATGGTTTCTAAATGGAAACGTTGTAGGATGCCAGCACGTAGCGGGTTTCGTTCGTGGAATTCCGGGTGATTCGATTAGTGGATTTCGCGACGCAGGAACCGGGCAAAGCGATTTGTCCAACATTTTCATGTCAGTTCTCCAGCTTCGGAGCTGAATGAGCTTCTTCATTCTTACCCGCGTCCTGCTCAGCGTCGGTGCCAATGCGGTGCAAAAACGCATGCTTTTGGACGGCACCCGGACTACGCCCATCTGGCTCGCCACTTATTCCCTGGTGCTCGTGCCCGGACTTGCGCTCGCGATTTTTCGCCCCCTGCCCGGGTCGGCGGAATTTTGGGGTAATGTCCTCCTCAGCGGGCTCTTGGATGCCGCCGGAAACCTGGCCATGGTCGCCGCCCTTCGCACCACGGATCTTTCAATCTTCGGTCCGCTGAATGCCTTCTGCCCCATCCTTGCGCTGCTTTTCGGCTGGATATTCCTCCGCGAAACCCCCAGTGCGGTTGGCGCTCTCAGCGTCGCCATCATTGTGATCGGCGCGCTGGTGCTTTTCAGCGGGAACGAAACACCTCATGTGGGCGCTCGCCTTCGAACATTCTCCTTCCGCCCTTTGGGCCTGTCCCTTTCGACGCTCGGCGCTGTTTTTCTAAAACGCGCCGCCGTGGTGGGCTGCGCCGAGCTCACGCTCTGCGCCTGGACGGCGTGCGGTCTCCTCTGTCTGTTCGCTTTCTCCATCGGGAGCGGCGGTCAGCCGCTGGCCCTCGTCACGACCAGCCTGCGCCAGCACGGTGCGTGGCTCACGTTGCATTCCGTAACGTTCATTGCGATGCAATGGCTGACTATCCGGATTTTCCAGCACACCTTGCTGGCTCATTCGTTCGCCTATTTCCAACCGGCCATGGTGCTGCAACTCCTGCTGGCGCGGTTCCTTTTCCGCGAGGGGATTTCCCACGTCGCCTTGCCGGGTGCGCCATCATGTGTTTTGGAAGCGTGCTGCTGGCCTGGAAAGGCTGAATACTTGTTTGTGGAAGATACGCTCTCCGGCAGTCGGGGACTGGGGCGAGTAAATCACATCCATTTGCATTAATTTGGAAACATTTTCTGACTCCCAAGCGTCTTGCTTGGTGAAACGAGTAAAAGCAAGGGCCAGCATCGGATGATGCTGGCCCGTTTCCTTGGACCAGCGGAATCCGTACCGCCGGGCTTCTTATGTCTGATCGAACCTCAGCCGGGTGAAGTGGTTTCACCAAGGCTAAAGTCAAACGTTTTAGCGAGTTTCAGGCTTCGCCTCAAATCACTATTGTGGGCCGATCCGCTCAGCTCTGTAGGACGCCTGAACCCGGCTGGATTCCAGTTTTCCCGACTCCTCAATCCACGGAAAGCGAATCATAGTCACGCCATGAAAGTTTTAATTCAGAACACTAACACCGATCAATACCTCACCAACTACGGCGAATGGACCACCAACCCCATGGAAGCCGAAGATTTCCTCGGACCCGCACGTGCCTGGCACTTCGCCAAGCTCTCGATGCCGGGGGATTTCCGGGTGCTCATTTTTTTCACCGATTCCTATTCCTCGGTCACCCTCAAAGAACAACAGGACGTCTTTGAAGACTGCGGCATGCTGCTGGCGGCGTAGGCCGACCATCCGACGCGGCGGTGCGTCGTCCAGCCGCCCTTGGGAAACACGGTCCGTCTGCAACATCAGACCGGGAGCGAAAAGTTTGCTCGTTTTTTGCGGCTGAGCCGTTAGCCTGCCCGCATGACAAACGGCTTGGCACGCAAATTACGCTTTCTTCTTTCTTCGCTCCCCGCCCTGGCCCTGTGGCTGACGCCGCATCCAGCCACGTCGGCTGAAACCAACCAACCGATCCGCGCGCTCCTGGTCATCGGGGGATGCTGTCACGATTACCGGCAGCAAAAGCGAATTCTGACCGAGGGCATTTCCGCGCGTGCCAACGTGGAGTGGACCATCGTCCATGAAGGCGACGGCTCGACCACCCACCGGATGAGCGTCTATGAGGACCCGGATTGGGCCAAGAACTACGATGTGGTGGTGCATGATGAATGTTGCGCGGATGTGAAGGACAAGGCTTTCGTCGAGGGCATCCTAAAACCGCATCGCGACGGCCTGCCCGCGGTGAACCTCCACTGCGCGATTCATTGCTACCGGGTCAGCTTCGATGATTTCAAGGATTGGTTTGAGTTCACAGGGATCGACAGCCGCGCGCACGGCGCCCAAGAGCCGATCGTGTTGAATTTTGTTGACCCCAATCGGCCGATCATCAAAGGGATGACGAATTGGACCACGATCCAGGAGGAACTCTACAACAACATCAAGGTTTACGACACGGTCACACCGTTGGCGTATGGCCAGCAGGGCAAGACGAAGACCGTGGTCGCCTGGGTCAATAATTACCATGGCACCCGGGTGTTCAGCACCACGTTGGGGCATAATAATGAGACGGTGGGTGATGCGCGTTACCTCGACCTGGTGACGCGCGGGCTGCTCTGGTCGGTGAACAAGCTCAACCCCGAATATCTCAAGCCGGCCAAGCGCGTGCTGGCCCCCTCCTCAGCTCAGGCCAAGAAAATTCGGGTGCCGATCAACCTCGCGGCGGGCAAGCCGGCGAGCGCCTCGGGTTCACAAGCAGGTCATGAACCCGGCCATGCCGCGGATGGAGATTTGGACACGCGTTGGTGCGCGCCGGACAACGGTGACGGTTATTGGTGGCAGGTCGATTTGCAAAAGCCGGAGGAAATCACCGGGTGCCGCATCGTCTGGGAAAGCGAGGACAAACCCTTTCAATACAAAATCGCCGGTTCAAGCGATGGCACCGCGTGGCGCACGCTGGCCGAGGCGACGGGGAGCGAGCCCCGGCCCCAGAACGATCAGCACAAATTCGCCGCCAGCGGCATCCGTTATGTCCGCGTGACGGTGACCAAGGCGGTGCCAGGCGCCTGGGCGAGCTTTTTCGAGTGCGAGGTATTGGGCAAACAGGTTGTGGAGAAAACGGTGAGCCTGTCGCGCGATCCGCGGCTGGCCGGGGTGAAAGTGCCGCCGGGCTTCGAAGCGACCATCTTTGCCGCGCCGCCCGACATCAGTTACCCGACCTGCATCGCCGCGGTGCCCACCGGCGAAGTGTTCGTCGGCGTTGACCAAAACGGTTCCTTGGATGCCAAACCCGATCGCGGCTTTGTCGTGCGTTGCCAGGACACGGACGGCGACGGAGTGGCGGACAAGTTCAATGTGTTTGCGAAAATGGACAGCCCGCGCGGAATTGTCTTTGACCATAACACGCTTTACGTGATGCATCCCCCGGTGCTCGAAGCCTATTATGACGACAATGGCGACGGGGTGGCCGACCGCTCCGAGGTGTTGGTGCGCGGGCTGGCGCATGATTTAAAATTCCGGGGCGCTGATCATACGTGCAACGGCGTGCGCCTGGGAATTGACGGCTGGCTTTATATCGCACTCGGTGATTACGGCGCGCTCCACGCCGTCGCCAAGGACGGCAGCGAACTGCAATTGCACGCCGGCGGCATTGTCCGCGTGCGGCCCGACGGTTCCGATCTGGAAATGGTCGTTCAGGGCACGCGCAACATCTACGATGTGGCCATCGATCCGTTGATGAACATTTTCACCTGTGACAATACCAATGATGGCGATGATTGGAACTTGCGGCTGAGCCAAATGATTCCGACGGGCAGTTACGGCTATCCCTCGCTCTTCCGTCATTTCTCCGACGAGTCGATGCCGACGATGGTGGATTATGGCGGCGGCTCGCCAACGGGCGCAATTTTTTTGGATGAACCAGGATTCCCGCGCGGGCTGGGTCACGGCCTTTATACCTGCCAATGGGGCTGGAATGAAGTCACCGGGCATCCGTTGACCGAACACGGCGCGAGTTTTACGGCAGAGAAAAAAGAGCCGCTCGTCAGCCTGCCGAGACCCACGGGCATCGATGCCGATGGCGAGGGCAATTTGTACGTGGCGAGCTGGAAAGGCGCGACATTCACCTATGTGGGGCCGAACGTCGGTTATATCCTGCGGGTGACCCCGACAGGTAACAAACCGACGCCCTTCCCGAATTTGGAGAAGGCCAAGGATGCGGACCTGCTCACCTACCTAGCGTCTCCCAGCGCGGTCTGGCGATTGCACGTACAGCGTGAACTCCTGCGGCGCGGCGCGAACACGACGGCGACCCGCGGCCTCGAGAAGCTGGCCCTTTCCCGTGAGAGCCTGGCGGTTCGCGTTGCGGCGCTTTTCACGCTAAAGCAACTCGCCGGCGTCAATGCCCAGGAGCCTCTGCTCAGGATCGCCAAGGACGCCACGATGCGGGAATTTGCCGTGCGGGCGCTCGCCGATCGTAAAAACGAGGCGGCGAAAATTCCCACGAAGTTTTTCTCAAATGCGCTCGCCGACGCAAATCCCTGGGTGAAGCTCCAGGCGGTGATTGCTTTGAACCGCCTCGGACGGGCGGAAGCCGCCGAGGCGATCCTGCCGTTGACGGCCGACAAGGATGTCGCTGTTTCCCACGTTGCGTATAGGGCGCTCGTTGCCCTGCACGCAACGGATGCCTGCTTCAAGGCCTTGGACCAGGGCAAGACGGACTTGATTCCGGGGGCGTTGCGAACGCTGCGCAATTTGCATGAGGCGCAGGCAGTGGATGGTTTGATTCAACGGCTGGAAATGAAGGATTTGGCGGCGGTACACGCGCCGATGCTGGGCGTGCTGACGCGGCTGTATTACCGCGAGGGGGATTGGGACGGGTCGTGGTGGGGAACGCGGCCGGATACCAGCGGCCCCTATTTCAAACCGGTGACGTGGGAGCAGAGCGAAAAAATCCTGCAAGCGCTTCAAAGCCAAATTGCCCGGGCGGATGAAGCGTCGCTACGGCTGCTCCTGGCCGATCTCCAATTGCAGAAACTCAGCGTGGCCGGACTCTCTGCGTCGTTGATCAAGCTGGCTGATCGAAACTCCAAGCTCCGGCCCGCGGTATTAGATCTGGTGGCTCTGCAGACCTCCGTTTCACCGGAAGCGGTCAGGTTTTTGGAGCAGGTCACGCTGGATGAAAAGGCGGACACCGCCGTGCGGGTTCGCGCTTTCGATGGCCTGCAACGCGGCGCGGATGTGGGCGCCGCGACGCGATCGGCCATGAGCGTGTTGACGGGGTTGAGCGAGCGCGGGGACACCAGCGCGTTCGCCAAGGCGTTGCGGAATGCTTTTGTCAACGACGGCCGCCATGCGAAAAACATGGCCGGTTTTGAACAGTTGGCCACGACGGCTGAGCCCGCCGAGATGGAATTGGCATTTGAAGTTCTGCTTCAGCTATCGAGCAACACCAACTCGTCCCGCAAGGTCCGGACGTTGGCCGAGAACGCGATCAGCGACGCTTGGAAAACGCCCGGACTCGTCAGCCTGTTGCACGCAATTGGCGAAAGCCACGCCGCCGCTTATGCCGACCAGGTTCAGGCTTTCGCCAAGGACGCGCGGCCGGAAGTTGCCAAGGCCGCCGCCGAAACCCTTCAGCGGCTCGGACAAAACGCTGCCGCCGTGCAGGTCGTGGACCGCGCGGACAACATCGGCAAACTGGCCTATGAAGAGGTCGTCAACCTCGCGGCAAGCTCGCTAGGGGACGCCAAGGCGGGCGCAGTGTTGTTTGAAAAAGTGGGCTGTGTCAAATGCCACACCACGACCAAGAGCGAACCGTTGAAGGGCCCTTTCCTCGGCGACATCACCGCCCGTTACAGCTGGTCAGAAATCATTCATTCCATCCTGCGGCCGAACGCGCAGATCGCACAGGGGTTTGTCACCACCACGGTGGAAACCAAGGATGGGACCGAGTTCGAGGGCTTCATCGTGCGCGAATCAGGCGATGAACTTGAACTGCGAAATCTCTCCGGCGCGACGGTTTTTCCAATCAAGGAGATCAAGACGCGCGTCACGCGGACCACTTCGATCATGCCCGAGGGTCTGGTGGATGCATTGACGCCCGGGGAACTGGCCTCAATGCTGGCTTACTTGAAATCGCTCAAGACCCCTTGAGCCGCGGAATCAATTTTTTTCAAATTTATCAACCACGCCGGCGAAGGCTTCCAAGTCGGTGAAGTTTCTTTCCCACGTGGTGTACATCACCCCAATCACGCCCGGCACACCGCGGGTGGCTTCGAGCCATTGGCCGATCTGCCCGGCACCGGCGTCATAATAGCCGGCCAGAATCTGTTGCTGGCCCCGGTCGGAAAAAAATTTCAGGCTGTCGCGGCGATGATCAAAATTCCAGTTCATGACGATCACGCTCTTGTCGAGTCCGTTCCAGGCACCGGTCAGGTCGCCGCGCACAAGGTAATAGTTTTTAACGGCATTGTGAAACGGATCAAACATGTCGCTCCACGCGAGGATGCGCCCATGCGGATGGACGGCCCGCAACCAGTTGACGCACTTGCTCGTGTTGTCAGCGACCAGCGCACCGGCGTCCAGGTTGCGGCGGCGGCAGGCTTCGTCCCAACCGAGCACGCGCCACTCATCGTGCGACATCATGTAGCTCGTCGTGCCCCAAGCGGCGTGGACGTCGCGGGCTTGCGCCTCCAGCAGTTGGTCAAACTTGGGTTCGCTGGGGCACGCGCACACCTGTTCGTCATAAACAATGTGGGGATGAAAGTATGAAACCCGGAGACGGGTGCCATCGGGGAGTTTTGCTTTCAGCGGCGGAGCGTCATGCCAGACCTCGTATTCGCCGGCCCAGGGTTGGTTGCCCAGGCGCGGATCGCGCAGTGACTCGAAGTCCACGCCTTCCTTGAGCTCGCGACCGCCCTCGATGCGCACGTGGAGCGGGCAACCATCACGGCGCAATAGGTTCACCGGACCGGCTTCCTCAATGCACGGGTCGGCCAGCCAAAGCGAACCGCCGTTGGCGCCCCACACCCCCAGGTAAATATTTACGTTGGTTTGCTCGAGCGAGTTGAACGTGATGTGCTCGGTCTGCCAATCTTGCGTGGGTTTGGATTTCAACTTGGTATAGCTCAGGCTGCGATCACCGCCGACCAACGCCTTGATCTCGGGCTGACCGTGGAAATCGCGCGTCTTGACGCGCACGGAAACGTGGTATTGCCGAAACGGCGCGACCACCACCCTCGTCATGATGCGGGCATTGGCGTCTTTGACATCCGTCACGCGAAGGCCATTCTCATCGGGTTGGAAACTGTCGTCCACAAAACCCCAGCGCTTGCGTTCCGCGAGCGGTGGGAAGGCCACCGGGGGATCCGCCACCACCTGCGCCACGCCGTTGGTCACCACGAACAAGGCGTCGCGCACCGGCAAACCTTCGGCGAGATTCGGATCGTGCCACAGGAGGTCGTTGGAGTAACCAACGGGGAACACCGCTGGGACAAGTTCGATTCCGAGTTCAGCGGCGGCTTTTTTGACGCGTTTGATGTTCTCGGCGTAAGGGACGCCCATTTGTGGGATGTGGGTGAACTTGGAATCGGCCAACATGAAATGCGTGAAGCCCAGCGGCCGGGCGCGCCGCATCAGCGTCTCCAACCGTTCGGCCTCGGCGGGGGTAAGGAGATTGATCTGGACGTAAACCCACCGTTCCAGTGGTGCAGCGAAGGCGGACGTTCCCAAAAGACAGCTCAACAACAAAGTGATGGCGAAGCGGAACATTCGATGAGACTGCCCGCAGTTGGGCCTCCCTGTCAATGCGGCGGAAACCACCGAAGCTTGCGACGGATACCTTGGTGGGTTCGATGCTGCCAGTAAACGCCGCCAAAGGAAAAGGCTCGCCCTTTCCGATGCTCGGAACTGGTACATTCATGTCAGGGTTAAAGACAATCTTGGCGTCGCTCATTCCAAGATGGTGGAGAGCAATTCGCATGCCTGACTACGGTAGACGTCAGCAAGTTTACCGCGCCGCTACGGACCAGGAGTTTTAAGGCATTCTTCAATGAAACGGCTCCATATCTCGTCGGGTTCCCAGATCGCGTGGAGGTCGCGTTCCGCTTCGGGGACGGAAACGCGTTCACACAAGACCCGATAAAGAAACAGGAACGCCGAGACGCGCATGTTCGCGGCGCAATGGACAAATACCGGCCGGTCATCGAACGCCGCCATCACGCGACAGAAAGCCCGAAAATCTTGTGCGCTGGGAGCTTCGAAATTTACCGGGATGTGGACATAAGACATGCCCAGACCAGTGACTATGCCTCCCTCGTTTGCCAAGGCGTTGTCCGAGGTCGGGAGGGCGAGATTGATCATCGCTTCAAAGCCGGCTTCGCGGATCATCCTAAACTGGTCCTCGGTGGGCTGGCCAGCGGTGCCGAGTCGGTCACTGATGGCGCGGAAACTGTAAATCTTAGCCAGCATCTCCATTGCAGATTTCATACGTATCGAATGGCTCGAAAATTAACATTCAGCCAGCAGTTCGCATATTGAATTGAGACGGCA
>JAQGOT010000208.1 GCA_028293465.1 Pedosphaera sp.
TCGTAGGCCTTGTTCATTCGCGAGCTTTTTCGCTCTCCAAAAAGTTCAGCCAATCTGCCTCGGTATCCACATCGGATAATTCGCGCAGAATGCTGACCTTCAATCCAGCACCTCTGGCCGATTCCAAGGTGTCGCAAAAAACCGTGCCCGTGCTCCAGGCGATATTCTCAAACAGAACTGGCTGAGGTCGGCGCAAGCCAATCAGCCAATACCCACCGTCCGTAGCCGGTCCAAGGACGACGTCCATCATTCGCAAAGCTGACCAGGCGGCGGTAATGTCACTCGTGGTAATTGCGGGGCAATCCGAACCGATGATCACCACGCGGTGAGCACCGCGCGCGAAAGCACTGCGGAAAGCAAGATGCAGCCGTTGGCCGAGGTCGCCAGATTCCTGAGGGTGAATCTCCCATCCGGGGCGCACCCACGGTTGGATTTCCTCCTCTGCGTCCGTTGGCGCATAGACCAATCGCACATTCGGCAGCGAGGAAATACGGTCAAGAACAGTCTCAACCAGCCGGCGATAAATACCACAGGCCGCCTCGTCGCCCAAAGTCGTCGCCAACCGGGTCTTAACCTGCCCCGGCCTTGGTGCCTTCAGGAAAACAAGCAACGATTCGAGAGTCATTTGTGAAATGCGGCAGCCTGCTAACCTCGGCCCTTCGTGGCCGCATGGTTCCATGGCTCGAACCAAACCTGAAAAGTAAAAGCGACGCCGCAACGTCGCTAATTACCCGCTCGCACAGCTCCAGATCTAACTGGCCGGTTCTGCTGAATCCACCTCAACGTCCTGTTTCTCCTCGCTGATAACCGGCGCGATGGCCAGCAGTTTATCGGCTGCATCCAAATCAATGAGCTTCACGCCTTGAGTATTGCGTCCGGCTTCCCGGATGTCATTTACCCGGGTACGGACCATCTGTCCACCGCCGGTGATCAGCATGATTTCGTCCGCATCCTTGACCGCCAACGCCCCGACCACGCCGCCGGTCTTGTCGTTGGTTTTCATGGTGATGATTCCTTTGCCGCCGCGTGACTGCACCCGGTATTCACCAAAGTCGGTCCGCTTGCCGATGCCGTTTTCCCCGGCCACCAGCAGGGTGGCGTCCGGCACGATCACGGAAAGGGCCACCACCGCATCCGTCTTCTCCAGCGTGATGCCGCGAACTCCGCCGGCTGATCTACCCATGGAGCGGACATCTGATTCCGAGAAACGGATGCTCATGCCTTCCCGCGTGATTAATACCACATCATCGCCTGGATCGGAAATCTCTCCACCCTCCTCCACCTTGCTGCCCCGGGTCAATTTGACATCGATGAGAGCGTCGCCGGGGTCAATGCTGATTGCAATAATCCCTCCCTTGCGGACATTGCCAAAATCCCCCAACGAAGTCTTTTTCACCGTACCTTTGTGAGTCGCGAAGAAGAGTTCGCCCGGCTGGCTCCAAGTCTGATCTTCCTTGTTGGAACCGTTCCGCGAAATGATCCGGATCATGGCAGCGATTTTCTCCTCAGCCTTCAACTCGAGGAGGTTGGCAATACTCCGGCCTTTGGCTGCCCGGCCCATGTCGGGAATTTCATGCACCCGCTCGACATAAACCCGGCCCGTGTTCGTGAAGAACATCAGGTAATCGTGTGTGCTGGCCGTGAAAAGATGTTCAAGAAAATCGTCGGTATCACCCTCCACGGTCGAACCTTCACGCGTGGTCATACCGATCACTCCCTTGCCCCCGCGGCGTTGTGCGCGATACGAACTGACGTTGGTCCGCTTGATCAGACCGCTGTGCGTGATGGTGATGATGACACCTTCGTTGGCAATCAGATCCTCGATCGCAATCTCACCTTCATCCGGCACCAACTCCGTCAGGCGTGGGTTGGCGTACTTTTCCTTGATCGTCAGCAACTCCTGTTTGATGATCGACAACACCCGGGCTTCCTTCGCGAGAATATCGAGCAGATCCTTGATTCTCTCGATGAGTTCGTTGTATTCCGCCCGGACCTTGTCAATCTCCAACCCGGTCAGTTGATACAGGCGCAAATCCAGGATCGCATTGGCTTGCGCCTCGCTGAACGCATACCGTCCGATGGTCAGACGCGCTTCGCTGCGGATAAGAATACCGATGGCTTCCACCTGCGCCCGCGTGAATTCAAAAGCCAGCAACTTGATCCGCGCTTCCTCGCGGTTCGCCGAATTCCGGATGAGGCGGATGAACTCATCCATGTTGGAAAGGGCGATGAGATACCCCTCCAGAATCTCAGCCCGCTCCTCGGCCTTCCGCAGCTCAAACCGCGTGCGGCGCATGACCACTTCCCGTCGATGCTCAATGTAGCAATTGATAAGCTCTTTAAGATTAAGCGTTTTGGGCCGGCCGTGGTCAATCGACAGCGCATTGACCGCAAAACTGCTCTCGAGCGCCGTGAATTGGTATAAATTATTGATGACCACCTTGGGGATGGCGTCCCGTTTCAGCTCGATCACCACGCGGGTGTTCTCATCCGACTCGTCCCGAATGGCGGTGATGTCGCCCACAATTTTCTCATTCACCAATTCCGCAATCCGCTCCACCAACACGGCACGGTTTACATTGTAGGGGATTTCCGTGATAACGATCTGCTCCCGGCCACCCTTGAGTTGCTCCACTCCCACTTTGCCGCGGACCTTCAGGCTGCCCCGGCCGGTCTCGAAGTACTTTTTGATCGGGTCCACGCCACACACCATGCAACCGGTCGGAAAATCAGGCCCTTTGACGAACTTCATCAATTGCGGAATCGTGATGGCCGGATTGTCAATCTGCGCACAGATGCCATCAATCACTTCGCCTAGGTTATGAGGGGCCATGTTCGTGGCCATGCCCACCGCGATACCCGTGCCGCCGTTCACCAAAAGGTTGGGAAACGCAGCCGGAAACACCGTCGGCTCGGTCCGCGTTTCGTCGTAGTTGGCGACGAAATCGACCGTGTCCTTGTCCATGTCCTCCATCAAAGCAGCGCCCA
Organism: Pedosphaera sp.; assembly: GCA_028293465.1. GTDB lineage: Bacteria > Verrucomicrobiota > Verrucomicrobiia > Limisphaerales > Pedosphaeraceae > JAQGOT01. The sequence goes on from JAQGOT010000208.1 coordinate 2,989, forward strand.
GATGGGTCATGCGCGCTTCCGTATAACGCATGGCGGCCGGCGGATCGCCTTCCACCGAGCCGAAATTGCCCTGCCCGTCCACCAGGCGCTCGCGCATCGCCCATGGTTGCGCCATGTGCACCAGCGTGGGGTAAATCACCGCCTCGCCGTGGGGATGGTAGTTACCGCTGGTATCGCCGCAAATCTTGGCGCACTTACGATGCTGCCGGTTCGGGAACAAGGACAGGTCATGCATCGCATAAAGAATGCGGCGCTGGGACGGTTTCAAACCGTCGCGCACATCCGGCAGCGCGCGCGAGATGATCACGGACATCGAATAGTCCAGGAAAGAGTTCTTGATCTCCTCCGCCACGTTGATCTTGGCCACTTTCTCGTTGGCCGCGTACTGCGGAATATTGTTGGCCGGCAAATTGTTTTCGTCTTTCGTATCGGGCATAATGAAAATTTGAGAAACTTCCGGTTTCGCAGGCATCGCGTTCCGCGTGGCGGATTCGCGTTCGCTCCACCTTCTTTAAATTAGATATCCAGGTTGCGCACGTTCAGCGCGTTGTCCTCGATGAACTGGCGTCGCGGTTCCACTTCGTCACCCATCAACTTGGTGAACATCTCCTCGGCTTCCACCGCGTCGGTCAGATCAACCCGCAGCAGTTTCCGTTTGTTCGGGTCCATCGTGGTTTCAAACAATTGGGAGGGATTCATTTCACCCAATCCCTTAAACCGCTTGATCTGCAAACCCCGCCGGCCGACCTCGATGACGCTGTCCAAAATTTCCGCGATCGAAAACAACGGCTTGACGCTTTCCTTCTCGCCTTCGCCCTCGAGCAACTCAAACAACGGCTTATCCTGGGCGGAATAATGCTCGACACTGAGGCCCTTCCGGCTCAACTGACCCAACAACTCGGCAATGGCTTTGCTCTCGTGCAACTCCACATGCCGGGCGCGGCGCGAGGGGCCGTCCTTCGCCTTTTCGACGATCTCTGTGTCGCCCTCTTCACCAAAGAGACGCAGGTCGGGATTCGCGCTGCTGAACTTGGCCAGTTCCTCTTCCGTGTGGAAGTAACTGGCGGTCTCGTCATTTCCCGAACGGACCTTGACCAGATGACGTGGGAGTTCGCCGGTTGCCTGGTTACGGTGCTCCACATAGTCGCTGAAATCGCCGCCATGGCGTCGGATGCCTCTGGAATATTTGTCTAAAGATTCCAACAACTCCAGAATTTCTGCCAACTGCTTCTGGGATATTTCCTTCTGGTCCGCGAGATTGCGCAAGCGCACCTCTTCCGTTCCAATCTGAATCAAGATTCGATTCAACTGCGCGTCGTCATCCACATACTCCACCCGTTTCTTGCGGCTGATCTGATAGAGCGGCGGTTGCGCGATATAAACATATCCGTGTTTGATCAGTTCCGGCATTTGCCGGTAAAAGAACGTCAGGAGCAGGGTGCGAATATGCGAGCCGTCCACATCGGCGTCGGTCATGATGATAATTTTGTGGTAGCGCAACTTCGCGATGTTGAAAGCGCCCTCCCCTTCCCCATCGCCGATGCCGGTGCCCACGGCGGTGATCATGGTTCGAATTTCGGTATTCTGCAGCACCTTGTCCAGTCGGGCCTTCTCGACGTTGATGAGCTTGCCGCGAATCGGCAAAATGGCCTGGAACTTACGGTCGCGGCCCTGTTTCGCCGAACCACCGGCTGAGTCACCTTCGACAATGTAAACCTCTGTGTTCGCCGGGTCACGGTCGGAGCAATCCGCGAGTTTGCCAGGTAGTCCGCCACCGGTCAGCGCGCTCTTGCGGACGGTTTCGCGGGCCTTGCGGGCGGCTTCCCGGGCGCGAGCCGCCAGGAGGCTCTTATCGAGCACCTTTTTGGCCACGGGCGGATTGGCGTCGAAAAAGCTCATCAAGCCTTCATAGACAATCGAGGAAACCACCCCATCGATCTCTGTATTTACCAGCTTGACCTTGGTTTGAGATTCAAAGCGCGGATGAGGCAACTTGACGCTCAATACGCAAACCAAACCTTCCCGAACATCATCCCCCGAAATGGCGGGATCCTTTTCCTTGATCAACTCATTTTGCCGCGCGTATGTGTTGATGGCGCGAGTCAGCGCCGTGCGGAAACCGGTCAAATGCGTTCCACCATCAGGATTCGGAATGGAGTTCGCGAAACAAAGGATTTGGTCGGTGTAACTGTCAGTGTATTGCAGGACGCAATCGACGAAAACATCATCGTCTTTGTTCTCCACCTTGATCTCCCGTTTGCCCGCCAGAATAATGGGCTTGGGATGCAACGGCTGTTTGTTTTTGCCTAATTGCCGGACAAACTGCTCGATGCCGTCCTTGTAGAAGAAGCTCTCCGTTTTATTCTCACTCCGTTCATCAGCGAGGGCAATCTCCACTCCAGGATTCAGAAATGCCAGTTCGCGCAGGCGGTTGGCCAGGATGTCAAATTTGAATTCCGTGGTGATCGTAAAGATCGTCGCGTCGGGCTTGAACGTAATCAGGGTGCCGGTGCTTTTGGATTTGCCGATGACGTCCAGCTTCTGCGTGGTTTTGCCGCGCTCAAAAGCCATGTAGTAAACCTTGCCATCGCGCGACACCTCGACTTTAAACCAATCTGAAAGGGCGTTGACGCACTTGGCACCAACCCCATGCAAACCGCCGGAATACTTGTACGCACCTTGCCCGAACTTACCGCCGGCGTGGAGATTCGTCAGTACCAGCTCGACGGCCGGCATGTTGAACTTGGGATGCATGTCCACCGGAATACCACGGCCGTCGTCACGAATGGAAACCGAACCGTCAACGTGAATTGCCACCTCGATCTTTTTGCAAAAACCGGCCAGATGCTCGTCGATGGAATTATCCAGGACCTCGAAAACGCAGTGGTGCAAACCACGCTCGTCCGGGTCACCGATATACATGCCGGGACGCTTCCGGACAGCCTCCAACCCTTCCAATTTATCAATTTTTGATGAGTCGTATTTATCAGCCGTATCGGGCGTCGTGTTGGCAACTTCTGATTCGAGTAATTCGGTTTTTTTGGACATAAAAAATGACGACGGACAACGCACTTTCGCGGCCCGAAATTGATGAGCTAATGTTAAAAAAAATAGCCTTGGAAGACAACTCTTATTTGCGGCTTTTTTGAGCCATAAACCACTATTAGTTGTGGCTCCACAAAAGCACCAGCCAAACATCTTGGGCTTTTTCTCATGGCTTGCCAGAAGGGCGTTTTACTGCTTATTGGGGGCGCATTGGCGCATTTTTCATGAGGAAATTCCCATCGAAAACCGCTCGCCGCACACCCCAAATGGGGCACCATCCACCCCCTGCTCAATCAATCATCCAAATGGCTCATTAAATTGCCACAAACAGGTGCCAAATGCAATGAGCAGGACCCTTCCTTTTTGGGGTGAAATGCCTCAAGAATCACTCGCCCCAAAGTGAGCACTTAAGACTTAAAGTCACGTATTTGGAACGCCGTAGAACCAATAAGAAAAAAGGTCAAATTGAATCCCGCCAAAATGCTCAGGGACTCGCCTACTTTCCACCAAGGAATGGGTGCGGCAAAGAAATAAACCCACACGTTCATGTGATAGGTAAAAAACCATCCTTGCATGTCATGGAAGTAGGGTGTGTCCTGCATGATTTTACTGATAAAGACCAAAGAAATGGCTACTATCGTGGCGGCTGCCGGTTTGATATCGAAACACGAGAACATGAAGGCTAAACTCATGATGGTGCAGGCTTTTAGGGTCAAAACCAAATGGGCCGCGGCGTAGCGTTGCCAACCCTCTACCCCTTCAAACACGCCGAAAACCCCATCCCAAGGAATGGAAACAAACAACCCACCCTCAGGAAAGAAAAGTCGGCTAAAACAGGCTCCGAATACGGCAAATGCCAGAATGAGGATTAGGGAAAAAACCACCCCCGCCAGCCATTTGATTAACAGAATTCGCAGCCGGGAAATTGGCCGCGATAAGATCATTCTCAGGGTGCCGTCTTCAGCCTCCTTCGCCACCAAATCACCGCCCACGAGCGAAACATAAAGCGGCAGGAGGACATAAGCAGTTGCAAGGAGAGTGGTGGTAGCCACGGTCAAGTTGGAGAAGAAATGCGCCGCCGCATAACCGTTGCCTTGCATCATCCGCATCATGCTTTGATTGGGGCCCCTCCCATATTTAAGGACCAGGATGAACGCGCTCTGCGCCAGAAGAAACATCCCAAACCCGAGATAGGTCCGTTTCTTGCCGAAAAGTTTCCTGAGCTCGTTGCGGAGTTGGAGCAAAAACATAAGCAGGGTTGTGGTTTAGTGTTCGGTTGCCAGAACGCTGGGTTGAAGCTGCTGTTTGCCTGACGGGGCTGGCCCGTCGAATTTCATAAGATCGAGGTAAGAATCCTCAAGCGTCTGCTCCTGGGGAGCGATTTCATAAACAGAAATCCCCTGCGCCACGAGGCAGCGAACCACATGCTCAGTTCCGGAGCCGGGGGCCACGGCGATCAGACTGCCCTCCCGTTCATCGGTGATCAGTCGCTCGCGCCGTAATAGCTCGACCGCCGACGGAAAATCGTTCACGCGGAGCCGGATCCAGCTTTGTGATTTGTTGATGGCCGACAGCGGTCCGTCAAAGACTTTTCGGCCTTTCTTCATCACGGCGATGCGCGTGCAAAGCTGCTGCACCTCATTTAGCAAATGTGACGAGAGCAGGATGGTCAACCCCATCTCCCGGTGTAAGCGCAGAATGGTCAGGCGCATCTCATGAATGCCTTCAGGGTCCAAACCATCCCCCGGCTCGTCCAAAATCAACAACTCGGGCTGGGGCAGCAACGCCTGGGCCAGGGCCAACCGTGTGCGCATGCCATGCGAGTAGGTTCGCACTCTTGAGTGTTCGCGGCCGGTCAGGCCCACCCACTCGACCACCTCACCAATCCGGTGCCGGGAAGTCGGGGCGCTATAATGGCTCAAAATCTCCAGGTTGCGCCAACCGCTGAGATAATCGTAGAACACGGGGGTCTCGAAAATGGCGCCAACTTTCCGCAACGCCGCCTGTCGTTGGCTGATGATATCATGGCCGCAGATGCGGATTTCTCCCGCCGTCGGCCAGACCTGGCCTAACATCATCCCGATGGCCGTGCTCTTGCCGGCGCCGTTGTGGCCGAGCAAACCGAAAATCTCACCCGCCGGCACCTGCAGATCGAGATCCTCCACGGCTCGTTGTCCACCAAAATTTTTCCGTACGTTCCGTAATGAGATCATTCAGGGCCCGGTTCGGCTGACCTGTATTTCGAGCAGATTTTTTATATGCCCATCCGCGAACAGGTAATTAACGGCCCGGGCATAGCCGCGCACAATGTGAAACTTCTCCTTGTCGAACATCACCGGGATCTGATGAGGCTTGTCCGTCAGACCAACGAGATCCAGGTGATCCGCATCCTGCCCGTTAAGCGCGCTGTTCCACGAGTAGCTCGAGCCGGTCGTTTCAAAAATTTGCTTCCGATCGGAAGGGCAGCGCAGCACGGCCAGGGACCCAAGGTGATTGGAGAGCACCAGATCAACCGTCGGCCCATTAGTGCCGGTCACCGCTGTGATTGATTTGTCGTACATGGTAGGCAGGCGATTTTGACTGTCCTGGGCGTATAATTGAAGCGCTATCCCGATCTGGTGGAGGTTGCTCAGGCAGGCGGCTGACCGGCCCGATTCCTTGGTTCTCGTCAGCGCCGGGAGGAGCAAGGCGGCCAAAAGGCTGATGATGGCAATCACCACCAGCAATTCGATCAGCGTAAATGCTTTTCTTCCCATAGGTCAGCTATTCCGACAACTGCTATCGAAAACTCCGTCCGCTTTGCATCTGATGTTGCAGTTCCTCGAGCAACGGGGCCAATTCTGCCTTTGTCTGGGCCGAACTCTCATTGTAAAAAGTTTTCAACCCGAGTGCGCGGACTTTTCTCTCCAGATCGGGGTTCATCGGCGGCGGCCCGTTGGTGCCATAAGCCCCGGCTTCCTGGCCGGGCTCCCGGTCGGTTGGCAGTTGGCGTGTTTCCCGCAACTGCTTCATCGCATCATCGATCGCCTTCTTGCGTTTGGCTTCCGGCAGATCCTCAAACGCGGTTATCACCTGTTTAAAACCGGTGGGCAGCGTGGCTTCGATGAACTGCCCTCGCTCCTCCTCGGTCATGTCCTCGAACCAATCCCGCCAGATGCCATCCATTCGCCAGCGACGGCGTTCTTCCAGCGCCAGTGCATTCACTTTGTCTGCGAGTTTGCGGATGGCCTTGGCGCGCTCAGCCGCCGAGAGCTTGGACAACTCCACCGAATTGGCATACGCACGGATCTTTTCCTCCGTCATTCTGGCTTTCCCGGAAACGACGTAACCGGACCAAGCGCACAGCCAGATGAGCCCGAGTACAACCGCGGCGGTTATTATGGGACGGGTTCTTCGGTTCATGCTCGAATGGAGTTTAGCTGGTTCCGCCCGGCTCCGCCATGAAAAAACATCCACGTCGGGCAGCGCGACATTAGCTTGACCAAGCTCGGTTTATCCTGATTATCAAGGCCGACTATTTTTACCGGACGTCCCGGCAGCGTTGGGCTCAAAGATGGATTCAGATTTACAAACCTCGATCAAACGACCGCTGAAGATTTTCATGGCGGCTGGGGAAGTGTCCAGCGACCGTCAGGCTGGGCATCTCGCGCGCAAGCTGTTGCTTCAGCGGGGGGATGCCCAACTATTCGGTTGCGGCGGCGGGGCTATGCAGGGCGCCGGTGTCGATGTGCGCGTCGAGACCGCCCAATACGGTTGCATCGGCATGCAAGAGTCCGCTCGTTTCTCCAAGCCACTCCACCGGGCGATGAGTGACATCTCCACCTTGGTCCGCTCCGAGAAACCCGATCTGGCGGTGTTGGTGGATAGCGAACATTTCAACGGCCATGTCGCCTCGTTTCTAAACCAGCAGCGGATACCCTTCGTTTACTATTTCCCCCCCCAAGTCTGGCTGTGGGGCCGTTGGCGAGCGCGCGCCGTTGCGAAACGCTCGCGACTGATCATCCCCGCGTTCCTCGCCGAGGTCGATATTTACCGTAGCAAAGGTGGGCGGGTGCAATGGTGCGGACATCCCCTGCTCGACTTGGTAAAGCCGGAGGCGGACCATGAGAAAATTTTCCGAGAATTCGGTTTGGATCCTTCGCTCCCCACCATGGCGATCATGCCCGGGAGCCGGGCGCAGGAACTCGAAGAACTGGCTCCCTCGCTCCTCGCGGCCGCCCGGCAGATCAAGCAACGCCACCCGCAACTCCAGCTCATCCTGCCCGTGGCCGCGCCTCACCTCCTGACACGGTTGCAACAGGAAATTGCCGCCGCACAACTGACGGCGGATATCAAAATCATCGACCAGCACGTTTACACCTGCCTGAGCCGTTGCGAAGTCGTCATGCTTTCCTCCGGCACCGCGACTCTGGAAGTGGCCCTCCTGGGCGTGCCCATGGTGGTCGCCTACCGTGTCAAGCCGCTGACTTATTTCGTCGCACGCCGAGTGGTGTCCACCCGGTTTATCGCCATGCCCAACATCCTGCTGGATGAACCAATCGTTCCGGAACTGATTCAGAAGGACCTCACCGTGGAGCGGTTGGTCGCCGAGACCGTGCAGATCCTCGAGAACCCGGAACGACGCACCTGGATGCGGAAGCATCTGCGCCGGATCCCGCCCCTGCTCGGCACGCAAGGCGCGATCAGCCGGGCGGCCTCGCTGGTGCTGGATGAAGCCAGCATTGCCCCAGCCGCCAGGCAAACTTCCTGAGGAGGCGGCGGCGATGCAAGACGCGGAAAGGCCGACCAATTTAATCCATGCCTGGCACCTCGAGCGGACCACTCCTGCCTCCCGGCTGAAAAAGAGACCTCGGTTGGAACGGTTAGGAAAGGCTTCACTCGACGCGATGGCAACGGCCGTGGAGGCCGCATTTTTCTTCGGTCTTGGTCACATTCCCGAGAACCTGTCCTACGCGGTCGCGCCTTCCGTGGGCGCCGCTCAGCGTGCGGGTGCCGGTCGGCGGAGCATTGCCAACATGCAGCTCTTCCTTGGCCCGGACGGAAGGGAACCAGAGGATTGGCAATCCTTGTGGGCTCAGCACAAACGCCATGTCGGCATCACCGCCATCGAATCAATTCACTTCGGAAGCATGAGCAGGGATCGGCTGCTCGCCCAGGTGGCCCTCGAGGGTGAGGAGCATCTTGCGAACGCCCTGAAAATCGGTCGTGGAGTCATGCTTTTCATAAACCATCTCGGCAACATCGGAGCCATCCCCGCTGCCTTGGGACCGCGTGGTTACGATATCTCCATCACGGGCAATGCCATGCCCCGCCCCTATCTGGAGAAAAAGGTGAACGAGCTTTACCAACATGGAGGAGTGAAACGCGTCTTGATCGGCGAGCAGTTGCCCTTCAAGGCGGCCCGGGTTTTTCGGCGCAACGGTGTCTTCGCCGCTTTCATTGATTACACGGTCGTAGGCCGGCTTAATCATTGGTTGCCGTTCGGCCGCGCGGAGTTGAACACCAACATCGGTCCTGCCCTGATGGCTCAACGCAGCCGCGCCCCCATCCTTTACGCCAGTTGCCGTCGCCTCCCGGGGTTTGGACACTGCCTGACCCTCCATCCGCCTCTGGGTTGCCCGTTAACCGGGGATCGCACTTTGGACGCGCTCGCGGCGACTCAAATGGCCATCACCCGACTCGCGCAAGAGATTCTGGAACGTCCTGACCAGTGGTGGCCTTGGGATTGCGCCCAACTTCGTCCACGCCCGGCACAGAGGACCGACGGCCCGGCACCAAGCCGGCCCACCGGCGATCGGCCGCCAACCAGCGGAGCCCGATGACCACGGATGCAAAAGACGTGCCCATCCCCCGTCGCCCGGGTGGACTAACGGTGAGGACAATCGCTGCAATTCTCTTTTTCTGTTATGCCTCCGGCCTCCGCCTCCTCAGCCGTTTGGATGACCGCACCGCTCTGCGCGTCTCGCGGATCGTGAATCCCTGGACCAAAGCGCCGATCCTCGGCCGGTTCCGGAGAAATCTGGCGATCCTCTTTCCCTCCCCGAAATGGAGCCCCGCCCAACGCGCTGAATTGGAAGCGTCTTACCTGAAATATATGCTGCGGCTCAGACCGGAGGTGGCCCGTTTCTTTTTTCGGATCACCCCGGAAGCTGTTCGCCAGAAGGTCAAGCTTTCCGGCCGGGAGCATCTCGTCGCCGCCTTGGAAAAGGATCGGGGTGTCCTCGTCATCGAGGGCCATTTTGGAAATTGGAATTACACTCCGGCAATCCTCGCGTCGCTGGGCTACTCGGTCACCGCCGTGGTGCATCCAAACCCGATTCCCGGTGCGAATTTCCGCAGCCTGCATGAGCGGGCGGCGCGGAATCTTGGCATCCGGCTCGGGTTCGTCGGCCAAAATGCATACGCTTCCGTAAAGGATACTTTCGCCGGCAATGGTATTCTATACTTGGATTTCGACGTGGTCCCGCCCGGCAAGCGCAGTCGTTGGTTTCGCCTGGGTGACGGCGCAATCTTGCTCGATACCGGGCCGGCGATCTTGGCCCTGCGTCATCGGGTGCCAGTCTTGTTCGCGAACAATGTCCTCGGGGAAGACGGCACGACCGTCACCCTTACCCCGGCGGTTGGAGCGGCATCGAACGCAGCCGAGGACCCCTCCCCCGCAGCTTTATTGCAAACCTGGGTCGACACCTTCCAAGCCGTTTTGCTGAAAGATCCAGGCCAATGGTGGGCCATGAGCTTCGTGGACCTCGGCAGCCACTCCAAACTTGATTCTCCAACGTCCTCGGCGACCTCCGCCTCCAGCCCCTCGTGATCGCAAATCAGAAATGAATAACCAGCCCAAGACACCCGGCCCCTCCCGCTTGCAACTCGTCCGTGCCTATCCCCGAATCCGTCGCGACCTCACCCGCTATCTGGCTGACCTCGCCACGCAGTATGGTGACACCGTCCTGCTCCCCTTGCGCTATCCCACGTACATGGTGCGCAACCCGGCCGACATCAAACACATTTTGGTCGCCAACTTTCAGAACTATCACAAGGCGGGCGGGCTGAAAGTCGGAGAGGAATTGTTTGGCCAGGGCTTGGTGACCAGTGAGTGCCCCCTGCATCCCAAACAACGGCGCATCATGCAGCCCATGTTCCATCGCGGAACCATCGCCAAGTTTGGCGAACTAATGGCCGTCCTCACCAACGACCGTGCCTGCGGTTGGACTGATGGTGCCCTGATTAATCTCAGCACTGAATTGATGCACCTCACGCTGGCGATCGTCGGCCAGTCGCTCTTCAGCGTTCACGTTTCGCAGGACGGCCCGGGCATCGGCAGCGCTTTCGTGCAATGCCAGACCGAGATCACCCGCATCCAGCGCGGTTTCCCCCTGCCGAGTTTCTTCCGCATTCCCGCCAACCGGCGATATCAACAGGGGCTCAAAACCGTCAACGATTACATCCTCGGCTTGATGCAAACCCGCCGCACCGATCCAAATCCGCCCGACGACCTCCTCTCGCTGCTCCTCGCCTCGCGGTATGAGGATGGTACGACGATGAGCGACCAACAGATCCGCGACGAAGCCGTCACCCTGCTGATGGCCGGCCACGAAACCATGACGAACAGCCTCTCGTGGGCCCTGTATCTCCTCTCCCAACATCCCCAGGTCATGCAGAAGTTGCAGCAGGAATTGGATACCGTGCTCGCCGGCCGTCTGCCCGCCATGGCCGATCTCCCCGCGCTCCGTTACACCGACATGGTCCTCGCCGAATCCATGCGCGTCTTCCCGCCGGCCTGGACGCTGGCCCGCCGGACTCTGCAGGAAGACGTCCTCCCCAGCGGCCTGACCCTGCCCGTCAACTCCGAGGTGCTCCTGTGCCAGTTCGTCTGCCATCGCAACCCAAAATACTTCCCCGATCCCACGCGCTTCGATCCCGAACGCTTCGATCCCGCCATCAAGAAAGAATGGCCGCAATTCGCCTACTTCCCCTTTGGCGCCGGCCCGCGCTACTGCATCGGCGAATCCTTCGCCAAAATGGAAGGCGTCATCGTCCTTGCCACCATCCTCCAACAACTCACCCTCAAGCTGAAGCCCGGTCAAAACATCATCCCTGAGCCCCTCATCACCCTCCGCCCCAAAAACGGCATCTGGATGAAAGTAACCCGACGTTAACATTCCCGGCGTCGCCCTTTCCCCAACTTGAATTGACTTGGATTAACTTGGATTTGGTTGGATTTGCCTTGATTGACCTAATTCCCGGCCCATCCCCGCTGGCTTCGAAATCTCAAATTTGAAATGCCTCGGCTTGGGCACCCTGATCAACTTGGATTTGCCTGGATTCCGTGAGATGTTCGAACGCCCCCCTCAACCAACCGCCATCGTGTCAAACCTAGATAGGGGTAGGGACGAGGGATAGAACCCCGCCCCTCCCTCCGAACCGGACTGGCGGATTTCCCGCATCCGGCTCTCCAGTCAGTGAGCTCTGTGTCGAGCATGGCTCGCTTGCTTTCGGAATAACAGCCTGTTGAACTATCACGTTTTTGCCCTTCTCCCCTCACGCGGCGAGCTCCGGTGAGCAAACCAA
>JAQGOT010000221.1 GCA_028293465.1 Pedosphaera sp.
TCGTTGCCGGGCCGGAGAAGATGCTGAAACTGACGGCCAGGCCCGAGCTGGCGGTGGCGCCCACTGAGAACGGAGCATCACCGTAATTCTTGTTCGCCAGGGTTCCGAAAGTAATCGTTTGGCCGGCCGGTGCCACCGTGAATGACTGGTCCACATTTGGAGCCGCGTTGTAGTTCGTATTGCCGGCCTGCGCAGCCCGCACGACCACCGTGCCTGCGCCGGTGATCGTCACGTTGGTTCCAGAAACTGTCGCCGGACCGGAGAGAATGCTGAAGCTGACCGGCAAGCCGGAGCTGGCGGTGGCGCCCACGGAGAACGGTGAATCGCCATAGTTCTTGTTTGCCAGTGTTCCAAACGTGATGGTCTGACTTGCTGGTGTCACTATGAACGACTGATCCACATTCGGAGCCGCATTGTAGTTCGTATTGCCTGCCTGCGAAGCCCGCACAACTACCGTGCCCGCGCCGGTGATCGTCACGTTGGTTCCAGAAACTGTCGCCGGACCGGAGAGAATGCTGAAGCTGACCGGCAAGCCGGAGTTGGCAGTGGCGCCCACGGAGAACGGGGCATCGCCGTAATTCTTGTTTCCCAATGCTCCAAAAGTAATGGTTTGGTTCGCCGGTGCCACGGTGAATGACTGATCCACATTGGGCGCGGCATTGTAATTGGTATTGCCGGCTTGCGAAGCCCGCACGATGACCGTGCCTGCGCCGGTAATGGTGATGTTGGTTCCTGAAATTGTTGCCGGGCCCGAGAAGATGCTGAAGCTGACGGCCAGGCCAGAGCTGGCGGTGGCGCCTACCGAGAATGGGGCATCGCCGTAGTTTTTGCTGGCCAGAGTTCCAAACGTGATCGTTTGGCTGACCGGTGCCACGGTGAATGACTGGTCCACATTTGGAGCCGCGTTGTAGTTCGTATTGCCTGCCTGCGCAGCCCGAACAACTACCGTGCCCGTGCCGATGATGGTGACGTTGGTTCCAGAGATCGTGGCCGGGCCGGAGAAGATGCTAAAGCTGACCGGCAAGCCGGAACTGGCAGTGGCGCCCACTGAGAACGGTGCATCGCCGTAGTTCTTGTTTCCTAAGGCAGCGAACGTGATGGTTTGATTTGCCTTCGTCACCGCGAATGACTGGTCCACATTCGGGGCGGCATTGTAGTTCGCGCTGCCTGCTTGCGAGGCCCGCACGACCACCGTGCCAGCACCCGTGATCGTGACGGTGGTTCCGGAAATTGTCGCCGGGCCGGAGAAGACGCTGAAGTTGACCGTCAAGCCGGAGCTGGCGGTGGCGCCCACTGCGAACGGGGCATCGCCGTAATTCTTGCCCGCCAAGGCTCCAAACGAGATGGTTTGGTTTGCCGGTGCCACGGTGAATGACTGATCCACATTGGGCGCGCTGTTGTAGTTCGCATTACCCGCCTGCGAGGCCCGCACGACTACGCTGCCGGCACCGGTGATCGTCAGGCTGTTTCCAGAGAGTGTCGCCGGGCCGGAGAGGATGCTGAAGCTGACGGCCAAGCCCGAGCTGGCGGTGGCGCCCACGGAGAACGGGGCATCCCCGTAATTCTTGTTTGGCAAGGCCGCGAACGAGATGGTCTGGTTCGTTTTGGGAGTGAACGTCACCTGCACGGCATGATTAGTCTGGATATTTGAGAGCGTGTAGTTGGTGCCGCCGGTTTGCACCACCGCGCTGTCCAGCAACCATTGGCTCACGGTATTGCTAGCATTGGGAGTGGCCGTGAAAAGCTGACTCGTACCGACGTTCTTGTTAAAAGTGCCGCTTGGACTTAGGCTGCCGCCGGCGCCGGCGGACGCCGTGATGGAGGTCTGGGGGAGCACGCGATTGTACCCGATTGCATCCAGCACCCGCAGTTCGACACCCAAAACCGGGGACGTATTCGGGGGAGAAAATGCGTCCTGCACCTGCGGAGTCACGCCGCCGAAAAAGCTGTACCAATCCTGGAAGTCGCCACTCGCGGTCTGGTTGTAGCGGGCGAGATCCGTGATCCCATCGAGGGAAAAGTAGCTGGCGGCATTGGCATCGGTCGTGAAGCTCCGCGCGCCAGCCTGATCATAGCGAAACAGATCTTCAGAAAAAACCGCTCCGGTCGGGGCGGGGGCTCCATTGGCCAAGCCGTTGAGAGCCGAACTAAAACCGAGCACCTCATTGATTTCATGGGAGACCGTTCCAAACAGGGAATATTTGCTGGGATCGGTGCTGGCTCCGGACAGATTCATAATTGCCAGATTCAAATTGATCGTGCCATCCGGTTGGCCGACGGGCGGATTGGCGGTGTAACCCAAGGCTCTTGCGAGCGCGAGTTTGATGCTCATGTTCGGGTTGCCAGTCACGGGATTGCCGCTGGTGTTCGGCAGGTAGGCGAGCGCCATGGTGTCGTCGGCCGTGGTGGCATGGGCCACCAACGCGGAGCGATAGCTGGAGTAGGAAATGGTTTGATAATAGACCCCGCTGCTCTGGCCCAGGCCGCTGGCCATTTTGTGAAAGGTGATGTTTACCGTGATGGGGTCGGAAAAATTGCTTTGATACACCGCAATGGCCGCATTGATCGTGGACTCGATGGTCGCGGCTTGGGGATCGCTGGTGATGGTGCTGTCGAAGTTCGGTATAATCGTGAGCCCGCTCGGCGGCACGCCGGTGGTGAAACTGCTCGTGCCGGACCAAGTGCCAATGTCACCGCCGTTGCGGCCATGCACTTCCCAATAATAAGTGGTACCTGGGTTGAGGGGGACGGTGGGCGTGTACGAGTTGTTCGTCGTGGTTGCGTTGAGGACAACGCTGGGGCCGCCCGTGCTGGCGGTGGGGTCGGTGGGCAAATCCGCCGCGCTGGTGGCGACGATGATCCGGTAGCCGGTCACACCGGAGATGGCGGACCAACTGAAGGCGGGCGTCGTGGACTGCCCGGTGCTGGCATCAGCCGGGGTGCCCAAGGTCGGCGCGGACGCGGTCGCAGCGGTCACGGTGACCACTTTGCTGTATGAATTATCCGCCTCATTGCTTTCCGTGACCACGCCGCCCGAATCAGCCGTGATCTGAATGGTGTGCGATCCCGCAGTGAGCGCACCGATGGAATAATCCTGCACGTAGGTGTAGGAACTCGCGGCCAACGAGGCCGAAGGCCAAGACTGCTTGAGCACCCCATCCACATAAAGTGCAATGGTGGATGCGCCCGCCGCCACGGTGCCGCTGTTGAGCACCGCCCAATCCACATAAAGCGTATCCGCTGTGGTCGGCGTGGGGTTGTCGGTGGAGGTTCCGGTCACGGTGGAAACGACAATTTTATCAGACCAACCGGAAACCTGGTAAGGAACCAGATTCGGCAAAGGTGGAGCGGTGACGGTAATATTCTTGGTGTAAGTGTTGTCACCCTCACTGCTCTCCGTCACGGCACTCCCTGAATCAGCCGTGATCGTTACGGTGTGCGATCCCGCAGTGAGCGCACCGATGGAATAATCCTGCAGGTAGGTGTAGGAGCTCGCGGCCAACGAGGCCGAGGGCCAGGACTGCTTGAGCACCCCGTCCACGTAGAGTGACGTGGAAAAATTGTTGGCCGCCGAGTTGCCGTTGTTGATGACGGCCCAGTCCACATACAGCGTGTTCGTCGTGCTGAGCGGAGAACTGTCGGTCGAGGTGCCCGTCCCGGTGGAAACGACAATTTTATCCGACCAGCCGGAGGGCTGATAAGGTGCCAGATTCGGCAGAGATGAAGCCCCGATGGTGATGGTCTTGGTGTAGGTGTTGTCGCTTTCGTTACTCTCCGCGACGGTGCCGCCCGAATCGGCCGTGATGCTGACCGTGTGGGTTCCCGCGCTGAGCGAACCAATCGAGTAATCCGGCACGTAGGTGTAGGTGCTCGCCGCCAAGGAACCCGAGTTCCAGGAATGCTTGAACACCCCATCCACGTAAAGTGACGTGGTGAAACTGCCCGCCCCGGTGGTGCCGAAGTTGGCGAGTGCCCAATCTACGTACAGTGTGTCCGCCGTCGTGAGTGGGGAACTGTCCGTTGAGGTGCCCGTGACCGTGGAAACCACGATCTTGTCCGACCAACCGGCGGGCTGATAAGGAGTCAAATTCGCCTGGGCAAAGGCGGAAATGGTGAAAAGCAGAGTGGAAAGGGCCACCAAACTCTTCAGGCTGGCTTTGAATGCGTACATTATCGGGGAACACAGCAAGGAGCGGGCCAAAATCATGATTGAGTTCCAGATTCGATCAGGGACATCCGTTCTCCATGAGCACGGGTATCGCAGCCGGTTCGCCAAGGGGATGGGCGAAGCTTTTCGTATTTTCTTTCGTGAGCAGGTCTCCCGTTAATTCCACCGCCAGAATAAATTCTATTGCCCATCGAATCTTCCGGTTGGAAGCTTGATTAATGGCTCCGGCTTCAAAGCCAACTTATACGGTGCGGGTGCGCGATTTGGTCGAGTTCGTGCTGCGACGGGGCGATCTGGGCGGCGGCGGTGAGTTCGTCGGCTCCGACCGCGCCCTGGCGGGAACGCGTGGTCACCAAAAGCTGCAACGTTCGCGTCCCGCGGGCTATGAGAAGGAAATGCCGCTCACGTATGACGTGGAGACGGAGCAGTTCATTTTGCGCATCAAAGGACGATTGGATGGCGTGCTGGTCACGGCGGAAGAAACCGTGCTGGAAGAAATTAAAACTGTTCAAGGCTCTTGGGACCGGACGGCCAACCCGTTGCACTGGGCGCAGGCAAAGCTTTACGGCTTTCTCTACGCGCAGGACCACGCGTTGGAACACCTCGTCCTCCAGTTGACCTATCTGGATTTGGATACTGGCGGGGTAACCGAATTTCGCGAACGCCATACCTTCGTCGAACTCCAGAACTTTTTTGAAGCGACCACCTCGGTTTACCTCGCTTGGATTCAGGATCGTCACGAATGGTGTCGGAAACGCGACGAGTCCATTCGCTCACTCACGTTTCCCTTTTCCGGCTTCCGGGCGGGCCAGCGCGAACTCGCGGTGGCCGCCTATCGCGTCCTGGCGAATGGCGGGCGATTGTTTCTGGAAGCGCCCACCGGCATCGGGAAAACCATCTCCGTGCTTTTCCCGGCGGTGAAGGCCTTGGGCGAGGGCAAATTGGAGCGGATTTTTTATCTCACCGCGCGCACCGTGGGGCGGGCCATCGCCGAGAAGGCGTTCGCGGACATGCGGCAGGGCGGGTTGCAACTGCGCACGTTAACGCTCACAGCCAAGGCGAAGATTTGCGTTCGTGACGGGCAGCCGTGCGATGTGAGCACGTGTCCGCTGGCGCTGGGTTATTATGACCGCTGCAAGCCGGCGATGCGCGCGGCCTTGGACCACGCAGAAATCACCCGGTCGGTTCTCGACACCGTGAGCCGAGAGCATCAGGTTTGTCCCTTCGAGCTCGCGCTGGATGTGTCGGCGTGGGTGGACGCCGTCATCTGCGATTATAATTACGTTTTTGATCCCCAAGTTTATTTGCGCCGCCATTTTGCCGAAGACGGGGGTGATTACGGCTTCTTGGTGGATGAGGCACACAATCTGGTGGACCGGGCCCGGGAGATGTTCTCGGCTGAGCTCGACAGCGCGGAAATTCAGGAGGTCAGACGGGCGATCAAGGCCGTGCCTCGCTGCGCCAAGGCCCTGACCAAACTCATCTTGACCATGCGGAAGCTCGCAGGACCCAAAGCCTGGCTTGCCGAACTCACGCAAGAGCCGGATGCGGCTGAGGAACTGAAATTGTTCCCAAGCCGGACCGCGAGTAACACCGGCCAGCAATCTTCGCTTTACGATCAGAAAAATGAAGTCCAAACCAACCGGGAGTTGCCGGCGGATTTGCTGCCCCTGTTGGAGCACGCGATGGAGGAGGCGGAAGCATGGCTGGTGCAAAATCAGCCGGCTGAATTTCGCGAGAAATTGTTGGAACTCTATTTCCGGCTGTATTCCTTCCGGCGCACCGCCGAGCTTTATGACGAGCGTTATGTAACCATCATTGCATCGCTTGGCTCCGCCCGGATTCGGTTATTCTGTTTGGATCCATCATTTCTGTTGGGTCAGGCGCTTC
>JAQGOT010000263.1 GCA_028293465.1 Pedosphaera sp.
CAGAGCGTGGCCAGGAAAGCAGTTCCAATGATGGAGGATGGATTGGTGGAGCCTTTCACCGCCAGGATGCCCACCGCCGTGACGGGAATCAATTGCACTGAACTGGTATTGATCGCCAGGAAGGTGCACATGGCATTCGAGGCGGTGCCGGGGCGAGGATTGAGCCGCTCCAGGTCCTTCATCGCGCGCAAACCGAGCGGGGTGGCGGCGTTGGAGAGGCCCAGCATATTCGCGGCAATGTTCATGAGCATCGAGCCCATGGCGGGATGCTCGGCGGGCACTTCGGGGAACAGCCGCACCAGCACGGGCCGCAGCAGGCGGGCGAGGAATTGCACCATGCCCGAGCGTT
Source organism: Pedosphaera sp. (assembly GCA_028293465.1). Classification (GTDB taxonomy): domain Bacteria; phylum Verrucomicrobiota; class Verrucomicrobiia; order Limisphaerales; family Pedosphaeraceae; genus JAQGOT01. Next base: position 350 of record JAQGOT010000263.1, read on the forward strand.
CGGCCAGCCGCATGATCCCCAGCCAGAGCGCCATGATGCCGATCAGCGGGAGGGCGATGTCCATCACGGCGGTCTTGGCCATGGTGAACGCGCCGTCCGACACCTCTTTCATCCGACCGGTGTAACCGCCGATGGTCACGGCGCAGAGAATCAAGCCCAGCCAGATGTAATTGAGCATCGGGTTGAGCGTAGCCTTTTCAACAAAAGCGGGGCGAGAAGAAATTGAGTATCAACGCCGCCTCAGGGCTGAAAGCCCGGCATGTGATAGCCCGGGCTGGAGCGAGCCTTGCGAGCGCAGGCCCGGGAAAAAGCGATGCAGATTCCCAAGGCCTGAAAGGCCGAAACCCATCCGGCGCCCCTCGTTTCCCCTTTCAGGGCGGGTAAAGGCTGGCTTTTGCCCACCCCATCAAGGCTTTTCCGGAATCTCAATCACATCGCCATCCCGGAGCCAAAGGTCGGTGTTGGGATCATACGCGGCCTTGATCGTGCCGGGTCTCCCGCCGGGCATCCCTGGTGCAAAACCGCCACCGGGTAGGGACTGAAGGGGCGTGACTTGAATATTTCCGTCCGTTTGCGTCAGGTCAAAAACCATTTCCGACACCTTTTTGGAAACGGCATCAGTCCGGATAACCTTGACCCGGGAGAGATCGGACGAGGAGAGGATCACCTGTGCGGCGAAGACCACTTGTTTTAAACGGCAACTTGAAATTGCGGGTAGTTTGGTTGCGGGCGTGGCCGTCGTTAGAGGCGTGAATTGCCAGGCGTAGTTCAACGCGGCCCCGACCGATGCCATGCCTGGATACAACACATGCTTCGTTTTTTGGCCCCTTACAGAAATCTCCACGCTACGGGTGGCACATTTTTGCAGCGTCGCCACCGCGGTTTTCGGGAGACCACCCCATTTCTCACTGAGCTTGTGGTCCGCTTCCGTGAATTCGACCACATCGCCCCACTCCAATTGCACATCCCGGAAGCAATCCCCCGCCTCGAGCAGGTCGCCGAGTGCGACCTTTATCTTTTGCTTTTGCCGGGACGGCGAGGTCAACCGTTCAATCGTGACCTTGTTCAAATCCGGAAACCCCCAGCCCTTTGAATCAACGGCATAAAATTGGTTCACCAATTCAAACAGCGTGTAATGATTGTACGCGTTCGTGTCCTTGGAGAAAACATTCACGGTTTGCTCGCCGCGACTCGCTCCGATGACCGACAAACGATGAATATTCTCATCCGCGCCTGCCTTGATCAGCAATGCCGCGATTTCGCCAGCCTTTTGTGTGCGTCCGTTTGGTGGAGAGGCGAGGGCGTCGGAATTTGCGCGATCCAACGCGGTTAAGCCGGAGGAATCTTGCCAGTTGATATCCGGCTTGCGGGCCAGGAGTAACTCAACCATAGGCTTGCTCTGCGCAGTCACCGCCGCCTCCAGCGCCGAAAAACCGGGACAACCGGATGAGGATGAACCTGTATAAACCGCGTTCACATTCGCGCCAGCGTCGAGCAGGAGCTCAGTGATTTTGCTTCGGTCCAGATTGATGGCGGCCATCAGCGGAGTTACACCATTGTAGTTGTGAAGTTCCAGGTCTGGCTTGTGTGCCAGAATCAGCTTAACCAACTCAACGGAATTGGCCTCGACCGCGAGGTGCAATGGCGACCGAAGCCAAGGCGGCTTGGCGTTGACATCGGCCCCGCTGTCGAGCAGCAGTTGTGCGATCTCCTTGCGGGCGGTGGCTATCGCCGTGAGTAGCGCCGTGTCCCCGCTTTTATTCCGCACATTAACATCACACTTGGCCGCTAACAGGAGTCTTACCATTCCGATTCCACCGGATCCCACCGCACTGAACAGCGGCGTCTCCCCGGACTTCAGCGCCGCGTTCACCGCGGCTCCGTGGGCCAAAAGCAACTTTGCGATCTCAACCTGGTTTGCACTGGCGGCGCTATGCAAAGGTGTCATGGCGTACATCGTAGTTTCGGTGTTAACATCGGCGTTCTTGGCAAGGAGCAGTTCGATTATGGACTGATTGGCCGCCTGCACGGCAGCATGCAAGGGGGTAGTTCCATCAGAAGCTTTTACATTTACTTCAGCACCATGAGACAAAAGCAGTTCAGCCACCGACTTATATCCGCTTTCAGCAGCCAAATAGAGGGGCGTTTTCCCGACGCTGTTTTGAGCACTCGGGTTTGCGCCATGAGACAAAAGCATTTCTGCTACTGATTTGTAACCATGCTTCACAGCCAGATGCAGCGCCGTGACCCCCTCATCCCCAGGCGCATACCCTTGAGTTGGGCGGCAAACCGCGTTGACCTCCGCCCCGCAGCTCAATAGCAATTCAACCAATTCCAACTTTCCTCGATCGGCTGCGGCCAAGAGCGGGGTCTTGCCAGAGCCTTGCTCTTTGGATTCGATATTAGCCTTGTTCTCCAGTAAAAATTTCACGACCGCCAATTGGCCATTGTTTACCGCTTTGTTTAACGGGGTGCCCAAACCGTCTGTATTGGCATTGATCAAGTCCGGACTTTCCTTGATCAGCGCTTGGATTCGCTTTATCTCCTGGTCTTCGACAGATAAATCCTGGGCACGTTGGAGCTTCACCAACCGATCTGAAAAGCCGCTGGAGGACTTCGCGGTGTTTCCCGCGTAACTCTGGCTCAGGTTTGCCAGTTCCGTCTGATCCGAAAACTCCCGCAGGATGCGCTGGTATTGGGCGGTGGCTTCGTTGGTTTTGCCTTGTTTGCGGTAACATTCGCCGAGGCGGAAGATGGCGGTGGCGGCGAACTTGTGGTTCTTGTCCGTCTCCGTGATGACGGATTGATAGGCCTGGATGGCGACGTCCAGGTTGCGGTTGGCTTCTTCTTCAAAGAGACCTTTTTGCAGCAGGGTGCTGACGTCGTTCGTGGCGGCGGACGCGAAGCCCGCGGTCGTGATCGCGAGGACCAGCAAAATGAATCGTTTCGTTTTCATATTTCCAAATTTATTGCGGCTCTATTCTGGGAATTTTGCCGGCTGCAATTGTCATGCTTTTGCAAAATGAAAGGCGTGTCATAACTCCAATTTGTAGCCGACACCATGGACGGTTTTGATCCACCGCGGTTTCTCGGGATCAGGCTCCAGCTTGGCGCGCAGGCTGGCAATGTGATTATCCACCGTGCGGGTGGTGGGGAAAGCGGCGTAGCCCCACACGATGTCCAGAAAGCGTTCGCGGGAGACCGGCTCGCCGGGCGTTTCGGCGAGCAATCGCAGCATGGCAAATTCCTTGGCGGTGAGTCGGAGCGGCTTGCGCCCGCGCAACGCGGTTTGTTTCACCAAATCAATCCGCACCTCGCCGAGCGCGAGGGTGGTCGGTGCCTGGGTTTCGCGGCGAACGCGGCGGAGCATGGCCCGGACCCGAGCGAGCAATTCCTCGGTGCTGAACGGTTTGACCAGATAATCATCCGCCCCGACATCCAGGCCGGTCACGCGGTCGTCGATGTGGCCCTTGGCCGTGAGCATCAGGATCGGCACCGGATTGGATCGACGCCGGAGTTCGGCGCACACGGCGTAACCATCGAGCCGCGGCATCATGATATCGAGCAGCACGAGGTCGGGTTTTTCTTCCAAGGCACGTTTAAGTCCGGTTTCGCCCTCGGCTGCCGTGAGCACGCGGTAGCCCTCGCCCTCTAGGCAATCCGCAAGCGCGGTGCGCATCGGCAACTCGTCTTCAATAATGAGAATGCGCGGCATAGCTGTTCATCCTTGGTTTCCCTTCATCGGCAATTCAATGGTGAAGCGGCTTCCCTGCCCCGCCGAGCTGCGGACGATGACCTTGCCGCGGTGTGCAGTGACAATATGTTTGACGATGCTCAAACCTATTCCGACGCCCTGCGTCTCGCGGCGCAGTTCGGAACCGAGCCGATAGAATCGCTCGAAAATCTTTTCGTGTTCCTCCGGCGGAATGCCCTCGCCGCGATCTTCAACCCACAGGAACATCGCCGCCGGGCTTTGGCTGAACTCCAGGCCCGCGGAAATCGTCGCGCCTTTCGGCGAATGTTTGATCGCGTTGTCGAGCAGGTTGATCAACGCCTGCTGCATCGCTTTGCCATCCATCTCGATGGGTGTCGGCTCACCCGTCACTTGGAGTGCGATCTGGATCTGCTGCTCGGCGGCGTAGGTTTCCATGAGCGTGACCGTCTGCCGCACCAGCGCGACGGCGTCGGTGGGCTCGAACTCGTATTGCTTGCGGCCTTGTTCGATGCGGGAAAAATCGAGGACGTTCTCGATCAGCGAGGAAAGCCGGCGACATTCCTGCACGATGAAGCGGAAATATTCGTTTTGCTTGGCCGGGTCCTGAATCTTGCCGCGCTCCAGCCCCTCGGCCATGAGCCGGACCGAGGCAATGGGCGCGCGCAGCTCGTGCGAAACACTGGAGACGAAATTGCTTTTCATCTCGCTGAGATACAGTTGGCGATGGAAAGCCCGCCGCGCCGCGAAAAACCCGATGAGTGCCGCGATGGCGGAGACGCCGATCAGCGAGCCGAAAATGAGCGCACGTCGGCGCTGCTGGCTGTAGAGAGCAGCGGGGTCTTCCAGGAAGACTGCCAGTTTAAAATCAAAGGGTGTGTAAATTTTGCTTATGATTCGTCTATCACCTCGGACGTAGTTCAAACCACGCGCAGAATCACGCTCCACGAGCGGGGCGTAATCCCTCAAAAGCTCGGGTTCCGCGGCCCCATCCAACGTGATCATTACTCCCAGGTAGGGGGGAATCCGCACCGGCGCCTGGATCCCTATCAAGCCTGCCTCGGGGATTCCTTGCAGGTTGAGGTCAGCCATGGAATTGCGACCTCTGACCGGGGAACGAACGATGTGAGACGGCAGGGACTCAGCCCCCATTTTTCCGAGAATCTCCCCGATACCTCGATTCACATCATGCTTGGTTTGGGCAAACAACACCCCGTTCGTGGCACCAGATTGGTGCAGGTAACCCACCCATTCATTGTCGCTCAGCCATTCTATGGCGCCGCTTCGGTGGGCGTCGGCTTGAATCAATCGCCGATAAGCTTCGCGCGAGATCTGGTGACTTTGCCAGACACGCAACCAACTGGTGATTGCCTCCTTGTCATGGCCCTGCGCCTTATCCAATGCCTGGTTCAGAAAATACTCCGACAAGACCGTGGGGTGTTGGATGGTTGCCAGACAAAGCCGGTTCCAAATCTCGGGAATCCAACCGGAAACGTTCGCCGCCGTGAGTGAAGCGTTGGTGCTGACGGGACTATTGTTGGTCCACTTCGCGGCGACTGCTTGCGCCTGATCTTTGCCTTCCAAGGCCAGCGTGCCCATTTGCAACAAGGCCAGTTGGCGCAATGGAATGCCGCCTTCGCTCAAATTCCCGACCGCATTCGTGGCGAGGGGTGCCAACCGCTCAAGCGCTTCCCGCCACTGACCATTCGCCTTGAGCATCATGGCGGCATCGTAGGCGAGTTGCGCGGACCAACGCTCCGGGACGCCCGTTCGCGCGAAGCGGTCGCTGGCATCGATGGCCTTGGCCGCATCATGCTGAACAAACTGCGCCGCCTGAAATTGCGACCACAAATTGGATTGTTCGGAGGTAAATCTCGTTATCTCGATGGCTTGGGGTGCGGGAACATCCAGCACGGGCGGCGGGTAAACCAATTCCCGCCGATCATTCACCACGGCGAGTTGGTAGCGGTCATTCGGTGGAAGCGATTCCGCCCACTGCAGGATCGGCTCTTCGCCCGGTGGGTTCGAGGAAGCCAGGAACTTCTGCACTTCTTCCTCCAAGCGGTTGGGATTGGAAAAGATTGGGTTGGCCTGCAATCTGGGAAAGCCAAACTGCTGTTGAATGGCGGACATCAACGAATCCGCCAGTTCATTGGCCCGCTGCCGCGCTTCAGCCTCCGCCATGCTCCGATCCTGCCGGAGGGAGAGAAATCCAACCACCGCCAAGCCAATGACCGGCAGGACGATCAGCAATCCCTGCCAGAAGAAGGTTGGTTTTGGGTCTTGGTTTGGACGGGCCATTTGAGCTTGAGTCACTTCTTAGCAGATTAAAGGGCTGAAAGCAGCGAATTGTCACGGATTTGCAAAATGGGAGCGTTCACTGGGAGTCTTCCTTATGCAGCGGGGGCGGTTTATCAGAATCCTTACTGAGACTTAGAATTATTCCAAATATTGACAAGCCACCCCATCAAGCTCTAGAATATAGAGGTAATGAATTCGGCTGACCACCCCAAAATCGATGCGCGTTTGACCGAGCGGCTGGCGACCAGCGGCTTTCGGTTCACCCCGCAGCGCCAGCACGTTTACAGTGTGTTGCTGGAAAAGCGGGATCATCCCACGGTGGAAGAAGTCTTCATGCGGGCCAAACACGGGATGCCGGATATCTCCATGGCCACGGTTTATAACTGCCTGGACGCGCTGGTGAAGTGCGA
>JAQGOT010000274.1 GCA_028293465.1 Pedosphaera sp.
GTAGCGCGTCCCGGCGTGCGCGTTCAAAATCATCGGGATCAGCACGATCAGGTTGCCGAGAAAAATCGTCAGGACTGCCTGCCACCAGTTCATGCCCCCACCGATAAGCGAGGAGGCCAGCATGTAGGTGGGAATGCACGCCGCCATCGAAATCCAGAGCGCGGCGAAATTCCAAACCTTCCACGTCCGCCGAGCCGTCGGCACCGGCGCCAGGTCCGGGCTGTACAGGTGGCTCTCCTCAATGCCTGCGGGGATCGAGCTTTCCGGGGCGGCGGATAAATCTGCCATAAATTCGGTTAGAAATGACTCGGCGTGCGTTTCAAGAACTGGCCGCGCCCCACCGTGCCGACGAACTTTCCGTTACGCACCGCGACCTCACCGCGCATCGTGACGACGCTCGGACGGCCTTCGAGTTTCCAGCCTTCGAAGGCGCTGTAATCCACGTTCATCATCTGCGTCTGCGCGGAGATGCTGCCACGATAGTTCGGATCAAAAATCACCAGGTCGGCATCGCTGCCGGGCTGGATGGTTCCCTTGCGCGGAAAAAGGTCGAAGGTCTTCGCCACCTGCGTGCTCGCCACGTTCACGAAGGTGTGCAAATCGATATGGCCCGCCTTCACGCCGTAAGTATAGAGCAGGTTGATCCGCTCCTCGAGCGAGGGAATACCGTTCGGAATTTTGGTGAAATCAGCCTTCCCCATCGGCTTTTGCCCTTGGAAGTCGAACGGTGCGTGGTCCGTTGCGACGGTATTCACCAACCCGGAGCTCAGGCCGTTCCAAAGCACCGCCTGATTTCGCGCATCGCGCAACGGCGGCGACATCACATATTTTGCGCCCTCAAAGTCCGGCCGCTCGGCGTAACCCTTATCCAGCACGAGATACTGAATCAACGTCTCCACATTGACCCGCACGCCGCGTTGGCGGGCGGCGATCGCTTCATCCAGCGCTTCCTTGCAGCTCAGGTGCACAATGTAGGTCGCCGCCCCCGTAAGCTCCGCGAACGTCATCAGGTGATGCACTCCCTCCGCTTCCACAATGGGCGGGCGACTCTCGTGATGCTGGCCGGGATCAGTCTTCCCCGCCGCCAGTAGTTCCTTCTGCCGTTCCGCGACGAGCGTTTCGTTTTCACAATGAGCCGTGACAATGACGCCGAGTTCCTTGGCAAGTTTGAGCGTGTGGTAAAGTTCGGTATCGTCGATGCCGAACGCGCCCTTGTAGGCCAGGAAGATCTTAAACGAACTGATGCCCCGTTTCACAATTTCCCGAAGTTGCGCTTCCGCTTTGTCATCAAACTTCGTCACCCCCATGTGGAAGGTAAAGTCGCACGCCGATTTGCCCGTAGCCTGCGCCATCCACGTCTCAAACCCTGCCAAAGCCTCCTCCTGCCGCGAGGGACAGCACATCTCGATCAGCGTGGTCGTGCCGCCCACGAGCGCCGCCTTGCTGCCCGTCGTGTAGGTGTCCTTGGCTAGCGTTCCCATGAACGGCAGGTAAATATGCACGTGCGGGTCGATAAAGCCGGGGAACACATACTTGCCGGTGGCATCAATCACCTCCGCACCCGCCGGCGGCGCAATGTTCCGGTCAATCCGCGTAATGGTTTCGCCCTCACACCAGATGTCCGCCACATAGCGTTCGCTGGCCGTTACGATCTCACCGTTTTTTATGAGCAATGACATAGAATTAAATTAAGCGAAATGTGCCAGCGTCAGTGATGCGACCTGCATTCCCGAAGGCAGCGTAACCATCCGTAACCGGGCTAAATGACAAGCGAGGGTGCAGATCCCAAGCAGTAAAAATATTACTGCTTCGTTGGCTCCTGGATTGCTCCGAAGAATCCCTATTTGTCCTTATGCCAGATATCTCCCTCGCCATAACTGAACCACCGGCTCGTCGTGACCTTGAGTTGCGTAAAAAATTGCACCCCCTCCCGGCCTTGCATGTGCAAATCGCCGAAAAAGGAATCGTCCCAGCCGTTGAATGGAAACCAGGGCATCGACGCGGGCACGCCGATGTTGATCCCCACCATCCCGGCCTTGATGCGATGTTTGAACTCCCGCGCGGCCTTCCCTGACCGGGTGAAAATGGACGCGCCGTTGCCATAGGCTGAACGGTTGGCCACGTCAATGGCCGCATCCAGATCTTCCATGCGCATCACGTTCAGCACCGGTCCGAAAATCTCCTCCCGCATCACGGTCATGCTGCTCTGCACTTCATCCAGCAGGGTCGCGCCGACATAGAACCCATTCGGCTCCGAATCAACTTTCACACCACGACCGTCCGCAAGCACCTTGGCGCCTTCTTTGATCCCGGCAGCCACCAACTCACAGACACGATCCTGATGTTGTTTCGTAATGACCGGGCCCATGTGGGGTTGCACTGCTCGGTCGGTCGGGCCGACCTGAATCTTGCGCGTGGCGTCCACCAACGCCGGCAGCACCGTCTTCGCGGCATTGCCGACGACGATCGCCGTCGAACCCGCCATGCACCGTTCCCCGGCGCAGCCAAACGCGGCTTCGGTCACGCCTTTCACCGAGTTCTCCACGTCGGCGTCCGGCATGAGCAGGATGTAATTCTTGGCGCCGCCATTGGATTGCACCCGCTTGCCGTGTTTGGTCCCAACCTCAAAAATTTGCTTGGCCACTGGTGTCGAGCCGACGAAGGAAATCGCCCGCACCTTGGGATGCTTCAGGAGCGCATCGACGCATTCGCGGCCGCCATGGACAATATTAAAAACGCCTTTCGGCAGACCCGCCTGTTCCAACAACTGGGCAATGCGGATGGCCGTGAGCGGAACCTTTTCGCTCGGTTTCAACACGAACGTGTTGCCGCAGACCAGCGCCACCGGATACATCCAGAGCGGCACCATGGCCGGGAAATTAAACGGCGTGATCCCGACACAAACCCCGAGCGGTTGGCGGATGGCATCGCAATCAATGCCCCGCGCGACGTTCTCCAATACTTCACCCATCAACAGCGAGGGTATGCCGCACGAAAATTCCACCATCTCAATCCCGCGCCGCACATCCCCGCGCGATTCCACCAAAGTCTTGCCATGCTCACGGGTGACGCTTTGGGCCAGTGCTTCAAAATTGTCCTCCAGCAGCATCTTGAAACGGAAAAAGATCCGGGCGCGTTCCGTGGGCGGTGTTTCCCACCATGCGGGAAAGGCCTGGTGCGCGGCGTTCACCGCATCATCGACGTGCTGGGCGGTCCCCATGGGCGTTTCCGCGATAACCTCCCCTGTGGAGGGGTTGTAAACCGGTGAGGTGGCGGCGCCGGCGACAGTTTGCCATTCGCCGTTGATGTAATTGGGACAGGGTTGCAGGGTCTTGGTCATAAAAAAATTTACCCGGAGATTCCTCCCAGGCTATTTTGTTTTGCGTCTGTGAGCGTCGGGTTACGGATGCGCCGGGATCGGCTGCATTTCGCCGCGCGCCATTTTGGCCTGATAATCACTCCAGCTCATTTTTGGTTCGCCGGTTTCGATGGGAGTCATGGTGATGCAATCATCCACCGGACAGACCAGCGAGCAGAGGTTGCAACCGACGCAATCATCTTCGCGCACTTTTGGAATCGGTTTGCCAGGCACGCGACCCGGGCCGAGGCTGTAACCGTTCGGATCAATCAGATCGATGCATTGGTGCGCGCCGTCTTCACAGGCAATGTAGCAGAGATTGCAGCCGATGCATTTGTCGTAATTGATGCGCGCCACCCGTTTGTAACGGAGATCCAGCGTCTCCCATTTCTTCAGCGTCGGGGCGGCCAAGCCGCGGAGTTGCGCTATGTTGGTGAAACCCTTGGAATCAAGATAATCGTTAAGGCCTTCGGTCATGTCCTCCACGATCCGGAAACCGTAGTGCATGATCGCCGTGCAGACCTGGACGGACGTCGAGCCCAGCGCGATGAATTCTGCCGCATCCCGCCAATTGGCGATTCCGCCAATGCCGGAAATCGGAAGCTGCACATCCGGATCAGCCGCGCAACTCTGCACCATGTTCAAGGCGATCGGCTTCACCGCCGGACCGCAGTAACCACCATGGCTGCTCAATCCCGCCACGTACGGTTCCGGCACGAGGTTGTCCAAATTGACCTGGGTGATGCTGTTGATCGTATTGATGAGCGAGATGGCATTGCCGCCCGCCTTTTTCGCCGCGCGCGCCGCGTAAGTGACATCCGTAATGTTCGGCGTGAGCTTGACGATGACGGGGATGGTCGCAACTTCCATGACCCAGCTCACAATTTTTTCCGTCACGGCCGGTTGTTGCCCGACGGCGGAGCCCATGCCGCGCTCGCACATGCCGTGCGGACAACCAAAGTTCAGTTCAATGCCGTCCGCGCCCGAGTCGGCGGAGCGTCTCACAAATTCGTGCCAGCGTTCGCGGGTGTCCACCATCAACGAAGCAATCACGGCGTGGTTGGGCCAGCGTTTCTTGACTTCGGCAATTTCGCGGAAATTCGTCTCCGGCGAGCGGTCGCTGATGAGTTCGATGTTATTGAAGCCCACCATGCGAATTCCGCCGACGTTCATGGCCGAGTAACGCGAGGAAACGTTGACAATGGGATCGCCGATGGTCTTCCAAACCACGCCGCCCCAGCCCGCGTCAAATGCGCGGTGCGCCTGGTAGGCGGTGTTTGAGGGAGGCCCGGAGGCGACCCAGAAAGGATTTGGCGATTTGATGCCGGCGAGATTAATGGACAGGTCTGCCATGAGTGCCTCTGTTTTTGTTATATTCCGCTTCCAACTCAGGAACGCGGATGGGGTTGTCAAAACCGGAGCCGACAGGAGCGCCGCTCACGCCGAGGCGCGACGGCTGAACCGGGCCCACTGCGGTTTGTCCGGAAAGGAGGGCGTGAATGCCCCGTGCGGCCCGCTTGCCTTCAGCCACGGCATTGACCACTTCCTTCCCGCCATTGGCGCAATCACCGCCCGCAAAAAACTTCGGCAGATTGGTCTGGCCGGTCGGGAAGTCGTATTTGATGGCCCCCCGTTTATCCAGTTCGAGTTTGGGTAAAAGTTGCTTGAGCGCCGCCGCCTGTTTCTCCTGGCCGACGGCTTTGATCACCATGTCGAACGGCTCGACAAACTCCGAGCCGGGAATCACCTCGACCTTGCCTAAGCCATCAATGCGAGTACGGGCCAGCCGCAAACCGGTGACATGCCCATCCTTGCTCGCCAGCACTTCCAGCGGGAGGGCGTGGAAAAGAAATTGAGCGCCGTCGTTCTTCGCCAGCTCGTATTCAAAATCGTAGGCGGACATGTCACTTCCGCCGCGGCGATAAATCGCAACGACCGTTTGCGCGCCCAGCCGCTTGGCTTGTGTCACCGCGTCGATGGCGGTGTTGCCGCAGCCGATAACCGCGACGCGCTCGCCGACCGGGATTTTGTTCAGCGGCTGCGTGTGAATCTGCTCAATGAAATCAATGGCATCGACCACCTCCGGCAATTGTTCGCCCGGAATGCCCAGGCGCGTGCCGCTGCCGAGTCCCAAACCGATGAACACGGCATCGAACTCGTTTTCCAACTGGCTGATTGAAACATCACGACCGACCTCCACACCGCAACGGAACTCGACGCCGAGA
>JAQGOT010000285.1 GCA_028293465.1 Pedosphaera sp.
GGCACGAACTCAGTCCACAAATTACACTGCGCGCCCAGAATGTAATTCGTAAAGGCAGCGTCCAAATTCGAGGGGACCGGCTCATAGTTATAGACATTGCTCACGGTCAGGTAGGCGGGGCTGCTGCCGACCTGGAAAAAGGGATCGTAAATGAGGCTGTTGGTGTTGTTGACCTGATAGTAGTTGATGCCGTTGGGCGCCATGACGACGTATTGGCGGTTCGACGCCGTCGCCGAGGCGTAAGTGCCCAACCAGTCCATCAGCACCGCGTTGGTGATGGTGCCCGCCGCCTCAAACTCCGACCAACCGACCATCGTCCGCCCGTTGGACTGGAGGAAACTGCAGATATTGGTGGAGAACCAGCGCTGATATTGTTGAATCGAGCTGTTGCCGCCACTGATGCTGATGCCCAAGGCCGTCATTTGGTTGGCATCATAAGAGTAGTTTGTCCATTTTTTATCGCCCGTGGCGATGACTTCATCACCCCCGCAATGAATGTATTGGCCGGGAAAAAGAGTCATGACTTCCGACAGCACATTCGTAAAGAAGGTCCAGCATCCGGGCCCCGCCAGGCTGTACGCGGAAATGCCGTAACTGATGTTGTCCATGTTATAGCCGGAGTTGCCGGTGCCGAAGGCCGGATAGGACGCCAAGCCCGCGGTGGAGTGGGCCGGCAATTCAATCTCCGGCACCACGGTGATATGTCGCTGCTGTGCATAAGCCACCACTTCGCGGATGTCGTCCTGCGTGTAATAGCCGCCATATTTCCCAAGTGAATTAAAAGCCGTGCTGGCCGCCGGGTTCTGGCCATAATCAATGCCATTGCGCCAGGCGCCGGTGGACGTCAACAGCGGATAGGCGAGGATTTGGATTCGCCAACCGTGGTCATCCACCAGGTGCCAGTGAAACGTGTTAATCTTGTGCAAGGCCAACCCGTCCAGCAGGTGTTCGACTTCCTGTTTATCCACAAAATGCCGGGAGACGTCCAGCATCACACCCCGCCACGCGAAACGTGGTTGATCCTGAATATAAACGCAGGGCGCCGTCCACTGCACGCCAGGTACGGGTCTCTGCGCGAGGATCTCCGGCGGGAACAATTGAAGAAGCGATTGGACTCCATAAAACACTCCAGCCGCTGCCGGCGCCCGGATGACCACCGCATCGGGCGCGACGGTCAGTTCGTAGCCTTCGGCGCCGAGGGCGGGGAGCGCGTTGACGGTGGTCAATAAAATCGAGGCGTGAACCGGTCCCGCGCCAGCATTGGTGACCACCCCAAATTCGTAGCCGGTCGATTTGCGCAAGGTCGCTGCCAGGTACTGGCCGTTGCCGAGCGAGGCGCGGTCCACCAAGATCTTGACCATCGCGTGGGCGGAAGCCCCGGCAACCTGTTGCGTGGGGCAGAGCGTGAAGATTCCCGAGCGAACCTGCATTTGCACCGGCAGCGGGATGATTGCCGGGGCGGCGCCCACGGTCGCAACGGCCAGGAACGACAGCAACGAACTGAGGATTCTCGATTTGCTCAACGGCATCAAAGGTTCCGGTTAATCAGGATTAATCTTGGGTGATTAACCCGCGATGGAAGGCGGAACAAGCAAAAACAGGCAAAAGGCACGTTTGTGCCTGTCGCCCACGGCACCCATTGTAACCCATAGTCGGCTTCGGGCTGCTTGCCGGCATGAAACCCCGGCCCAAGCAAAACCTCATGGGGACCGTCGGAAGACGCCCAATTGCAGATTGCGATTCAGCCGAGGATGCCAGAGTCACTTTACATCCAGTGACGGGATCCCTATCTTTCTTTACGTGTTCCGCGAAGCAAAAACCGGCCGGGTTTTCACCCGTGGCCAGACGTGCCGTTTCGTGGGTTTCCTGTTCATTTATCTACTGGCACAGGCGGCCGTCGGTGGTGCCGTCATCTCCCAATATGGCTCCCGGCTCTGGCGCATGGATGATGGGTTGCCGAATAGTTGCGTGCAAGCGGTGTTACAAACCAGGGACGGCTATCTTTGGGTGGGAACCCAGTATGGCCTGGCGCGCTTCGATGGAGTACGCTTCGTCGGGTTCAACAAAAACAACGTGCCGGAAATGCCCAACGCCAACATCCTCGGCTTGCAGGAGAGACAGGACGGCAGCCTCTGGATTGCAACCGGCCGGGGTGGCTTGATCCGTTTGAAAGACGGGAAGTTCACCCGCCTCGGAAAGACGGAAGGGCTGGCCGACGATAGCTGCCTGGGCGCGACACTCGAAAGCCGCGATGGCTCTTTGTGGGTTGCGACCTTGGGCGGGTTGAGCCGTTATCGGAATGGTAAGTTCGCGAACTTCGGCGTGAACAGCGGGCTGGCGTCGGATGTGGTCCGAGGCATGGGTGAGGATCAACAGGGCCAACTGTGGCTGGCCACACCCAAGGGCGTCTATTGCTGGAAAGACGGGGTAGTGATCCGCCATTTCTTGGTCGCGGATGGCTTGCGGGGAAACGATGCACGCGCCATCTATTGTGATCCCGACGGCACGATCTGGGTCGGCGCGGGCAACGGTTTGAGCCGCATCCAGGAGGGACGGGTCACCACCTTTGCGATGGATGACAGCCCGGCCATCAACCTCATTACCCACATACAACGGGACCGACGGGGCAACTTGTGGATTGGCAGCTATGGCGGCCTTTCGCGGTTTGTGGACGGGAAAATCATCAGCCAGTTGGACGGGCAAGGCCAGGCGTTCGACATGGTCAACTCGATTTTTGAAGATCGCGAAGGCAACTTATGGATCGGCTCACGCGATGGTTTGATGCGCCTCAACTCGCATCCATTCACCAGCTACACCCAACAACACGGTCTTTCCTGCAACAATGTCACCTCGGTGCTCGAAGGCAAGGACGGGGTGATTTGGGCGGCGACGTGGGGTGGCGGCGTCAACCGGCTTAAGGACGGTGTTTTCACCGTGCTCCCCAGCGAAGGCTCATCCCTGGCGCTGGGGCTGTGGGAGGATTCCACCCAACGAGTCTGGGCGGGCACCGATTGGGATGGCGGCCTTTTTGAATTTGATCAGCAAACGGTCCGGCGATACACGGGCACAGATGGATTGAGCGGTGGCGCGGTACGCGTGGTTTACCAGGATCACTCCGGCGCTTGCTGGCTCGGCACCACCCGGGGACTATACCGGATGGAGGGTCAGACCATCCGCTCCTTCGGCGTCGAACACGGCATGCCGGCCGAAGTCATCCGGGCGATTTGTGAAGACGATCAAGGAGACCTTTGGATCGGAACCAACGACGGCCTGTGGCGCCTGCGTCAGGGCGCCCTGGTCCGATTCACCACCGCTGACGGGCTTTCCAATACGACGACCGGAGCGCTCTACGCGGATCATCATGGAAATTTATGGATCGGCACCTCGGGCGGCGGCCTTAACCGGTTCCGCGATGGCCGGTTCAGCGCTTACACCAGTCGGCGTGGACTATTCAACGACAGCATCTACGAAATCGTGGAGGATGAAAACGGCTGGCTCTGGATGACTTGCATCCGGGGTATCTTCCGCGTCCATCGCAACGACCTCGACAGACTGGATGAGGGATCCATCAAGACCATCCATTGCATTGCCTATGGCAATCCAGACGGTCTGGCCAGCGAGGTCTGTAGTCTGGTGGCCAAGCCGGCAGCTTGGAAGAGCAAAGACGGCCGCCTCTGGTTCGCGACCGCCAAGGGCCTTTCGGTCATCGATCCCAAGTCACTCGAGGAGGACAATCCGGTTCCTCCTCCCGTGATTCTGGAACGCATTATTGGGGACAAACAAACCTTTCCACCCGCTGAAACTTTGTCGGTGGCGGAGCCGGTTCGGATTCCGCCGGGGCGGGGCGAACTCGAATTCCAATATACCGCCCTGACTTTTCGCGTGCCGGAACGGACCCGGTTCAAGTACCGGCTCGAAGGCGTGGATACCGATTGGGTTGATGCCGGGTCACGGCGCTCGGCCCACTACAGCAACGTTTATCCTGGGAAATACCGGTTTCGCGTGCTGGCCCGCAATAGCGAGAGCACGTGGGGCGAACCGGGCGGCTCCGTGGAGTTCGTGGTGCTCCCGCAGGTCTGGCAAACTTGGTGGTTCAAACTGGTCATCGTCGCTTTAGCGGTGCTGGGAGCCGTGGGGTTGCACCGCGTGTATCTCGCGCGGTTTCGTCAACTGGAGAACCTCCGCTTGCGTCTCGCCGCCGACCTCCACGATGAGGTGGGAAGCAATCTAAGCACCATTTCGCTGCTGGCCCGCAAACTTCAAAAAGGAGGAGCGGCCGGAACCGAAGCCGCCGATGATGTGGCCGCCATCAATCGCATTTCGGGCCAGACCTCGAGTTCCATCCGCGAGATTGCCTGGTTCATTAATCCGGAAAACGATACCATGCAGGATCTCATCCTGCGCATGAAAGAAACGGCCAATTCCATGCTCCCGGGGATGGAATGCAGGTTCCAGAGCACACAGGAGCACCTGACCCGGACTTTGCCACCGCAATTTCGGCAGGACCTCTTCCTGCTGTATAAGGAGATGCTCGCTAACATCGCGAAACATTCCGGTGCCTCGCGCGTTGAGGTTGAAGTATCCCAACCAGACAGCCTCTGGCAACTCAGTGTGCGCGACAATGGTGTCGGCTTCGACACTAGCACGACCTACGGCGGCAATGGCTTGAAGAATATCCGCTTGCGCGCGGTTCGACTCAACGCCGCCTTGAACATCCAAAGCGGACTTGGCAGCGGGACCACTGCGACCTTCTCCGTCCGAATCCCCTGAAATGAACACCGCTATGGCCACAACAAAAACGACGGTCTGGCTGATCGAAGACAATGCCGACTACCGCCGAATGGTCGCCTGGCAGATCAACCAGATTTCCGGCTTGGACTGCGTGCACACGTATTCCACGTGCGAACAGGCCTTGGCCGCCATCCGCACCGAACCCTTGCCGCAGGTGGTGCTGTGCGATGTCGGCTTGCCTGGCATGGATGGGATTGCCGGCATCAGCGCCATCAAGGCTCTTTCCCCCAGCACTCACGTCATCATGTTGACCGTGCACGACGACCATCACAAGGTCTTGGGCGCCATCTGTGCGGGCGCATCCGGTTACCTCCTTAAGGATTCCTCCGAGGAAGCGATCACCGCTGCCATCCACGAAGTCCTCAATGGCGGCGCACCGATGAACGGCCGGGTTGCCCGGTTGGTATTGGAGGCCTTCGCCCGGCAAAACAGTACGCCTCATAACAACTACGGTCTCTCGGAGCGGGAAAAGGAGATCCTCCAATACATGGTCAAAGGAATGATAAAAAAGGAGATCGCCGACGAGATGGGGCTAAGTTATCACACGGTCAATAATTACCTGCGCCGAATCTACGACAAGCTTCACGTTCATACCCGGGGCGGAGCCGTCGCCAAGACCGTCGAAGAAAAATTGCTCAAAGGCAAGTATCCGGCCTGAAAGGCGTTGATAGTCGGCGTCCCCCTCTTGGGCTGAGGCGGATAGGCGCCGCAGGACTCACGCACCACAAGCTGGGGTGTTATAGAATAGTTCGCGGGGATATGGCGGGCTCGGCAACACGGCTGAGCATGGATTTGAGGGCCATGATTGAGTAATTCGATAATTGCAGGCTCAGGCCGGCGGGTGCGAAGAGAAAATCTCTTTTGGCCGCAGATGCGCCGGCAATTTTGGCGTGGCGCCGGGTTGAGAAACGACATAAGCCGCGACCTCGTTGGCGCAGCGATTAATCCGATCAAGATCCCAACCGGCCAGCAAGCCCATCGTCAGCATGGCGGTGAAGGAATCACCGGCCCCGATGGTGTCAGCGACGCGGATGGGCAATCCCTTTACCTCGGAGTAACAACCCCGGGAGTAAAACAAACTGCCTTGGGCGCCGCAGGTCAAGGCAACCATGAGCAGATCAAACCGTCCGGCCAGTTCGGCAAGTTGTTCTGTCACCCCACCACGCAGGCCAAACAACGTTGCGAGCACCGGGAGCTCTTCATCGTTGATTTTCAGGACATTGGCCAACCGGAGCGAAGTCTCGAGGACTTCCAAGGAGAAGAAAGCCTGGCGGAGGTTGACATCAAAAATTCTGAGCGCACCGGGGCGGGTGGAAGCAACGAGCGAACGGATGGCGGCCCGGGAGGTTTCGTGGCGTTGGGCCAGCGAGCCAAAGCAGACGGCATCAGCCCCGGCCACCGTGGCGCGCGCGCTCTCGGTGGCGAGGATATGATCCCACGCCACATGATCGCGGATGTTGAACTTGGGCTGGCCCTCGGCAGAAACCTCAATGGCGGCGGTGCCTGTAGGGGTGGACAGATCAATCGTCACCCCGTCCGTCGGCAGTTGCATCGCGCGGAGACGCTCCAGGATTTCGCAACCGAGCGGATCGTTCCCGACGCGGGAAATCAACCAAGCCTCGGCCCCGAGCGTCTGGGCGTGATAAGCGAAGTTGGCGGCCGCGCCGCCGAGTTCCTTGCCGCCGGGCAGCAAGTCCCACAGCACTTCGCCGAGGCCGACCACCACCGGTTTGCGGTTCGTTGGAAAGTCTGTCATCACGGTTATTCTGGGGCGATGCGACCGGAGCCAACCACCACCGGGGTGCGGCCGGTCGAGTCCCGACCACGGGCCAACCGGGCCGCCATGTCCTCAAGCGGCACGCCCTTGGTTTCGGGCATCACGAACTGCACCCAGACCAGTTGGAGCACCATCATGCCGCAGAAGAAGAGGAAGACCCAACCCGGCGCGAAGGAGGTGACCATTTTCGGAAACAGCGTGGTTAGCAGCGCGGCAAAGAGCCAGTGTGTGAAGCTCCCCAGGGATTGGCCGCCGGCGCGAAACTTATCCGGGAATATTTCGGAGATGAATACCCAGATCACCGCTCCCTGGCCGATGGCGTGTGCGGCGATGAAGGCGAAGATGCAAACCGGGACAATGACGTAATGCCCGGTAAAAAAAGCCCAGGAGACCAGTCCCAACGAAAGGATATAACCGAATGAGCCGATGAAAAGCAGAGGCCGACGCCCGAGCCGATCAATCAGCCACAGGCCGACAAAGGTGAAGACCAGGTTGGCAAAGCCGATGCCGGCCGACTGCAACAGGGCGGCTTTTTCTCCCAGGCCGGTCAGCTCGAATATGCGGGGAGCGAAATAGAGGATGGCGTTAATCCCGGAAAGCTGGTTGAAGAACGCGATGAGGAAAGCCAGCAAAATGGGAGTCTTGAGTTGTCGGCTCCAGAAGCCCGAGGAATCCACCCGGCTGGCGGAGGCGGCGACAATGCTAATTGCCGTTGCTTCCAGCTCGGCGGACGAGGCTTCCGGCTGGATCAGGCGCAGGACGGCAAGTCCCTTCGCGCGCGCTCCCTGCCCCAAAAGCCAGCGCGGGCTCTCCGGGATGCCGAAGCAGAATATGGTATAAAGCAGCGACGGAAACGCCGCCACACCCAGCATCCAACGCCAGGCGTTCTCGCCAATCCCGGCGAGCAGAAAGTTTGAAAGGAAGGCAATAAGGATGCCGAACACGATGTTAAACTGAAACATTCCAGCCAGACGTCCGCGGTACTTTGGCGGGGCAATTTCCGAAATATAAAGCGGCGCGGCAACCGTGGAGATACCGATGCCCAACCCGCCGATGAATCGTGCCACGATAAAAGGATAAACCCCCGGCGCGCAGCCGGTGCCGATTGCGGAGATCAAGTAGAGCACACCAATCCAAAGCAGCGTCTTTCGGCGGCCGAAGCGGTCCGTGGGCCAGCTTCCCAGAAGCGAACCCAGCACGGTGCCGTAAAGAGCCGAGGCCATGGTGATGCCGTGCAGGCCGGGTCCAAGACCCCAGAGCGATTGGATGGTCTTTTCCGCACCTGAGATAACCACGGTGTCGAAGCCGAAAAGAAACCCAGCGAGAGCGGAGACGAGCGACCAGAAGAATATTTGCTTTTTCATAAGTTGGTTCCTGTGCGATGGCTATTTCCAGATGCTGCCAAGCCGGTAGGCAGTGAGTTGGGAGAACTTGGTGGGCGCGCCCGTCGTGGATATTTCGACCCCCGAGGCGTCCGGCTTGGGAATCACCGGTAGCGGCACGTAGGTGAGGCCATCGCTCGCAAAAACCTCGAGCGCAGTGCGGTCGAGGTAAATGATGAGACTTTGTTTCCCCTTGCGCAACGGTGCTGGGGCGCGGTGACCATTCACGGCCAACTCCTGCTTGTGGGCGCTGTAGGTGATGGGAATACCCCGCACGGTAAAACAAACTTCGCCGTCTTGGCCGGGCTCGAATTCGGCCCGCAATTCAAGTTGCTCGCCCTGGGCTTTCACCAGCGGATTGGCGTCACCGGGTTTCAGGGTGAACGATCCGGCTTCGAATGCCTTGTCGCGCAGGCGGGCGAGTTCGCGAACCGGTTGTCGCGTCAACCGCACGCCATCGGGCGTGGAGAGCAATTTCAACTCATGCGGCAAGGACATGCACTGGTTGAAAGGCATGCCCGGCGAAGGGGCGCGCAGCCAGCCGATTTGGATGCGCCGCCCATCGTCCGCCGGAAGGTCACTGAAAGTCTGGGCCGCATAAAAGCCGTCCCCACGCTGGCCGGGCAGCTTGGACGTCTCGGCGGTGAATTTGTGTCCATCGAACGCGCCCGCTTCATATTCACTGTTCGCGGCGGTGAGCACCCACTTTTTGTTGGCCGGATTACCGTCCATCGGGAGCTCGAAAAAGTCCGGGCATTCGAAGAAGTCGTTCACCTCGCTGGCCATCGTCCAATCCTTGAGGTTGGGCGACGTCAGAAAGCGAATCGTGTTCTTCCGCTCTTGTTCCACCCAAAGCGCCATGATCCAACGCCCTGTCGGTTCGTGCCAGAATATTTTTGGATCACGATTGCCACCGGTGATCTGTTTCACGACTGGATTGCCGTCATATTTCGCGAACGTCTGGCCGCCGTCCGGGCTGTAGGCCAGACATTGGGTAAACTGGTCACCCGCAGCGGTGTAAATCATAACCAACGGCGGTTGGCCGTTCCGGCCAAAACCGCTGGTATTCTTCCAATCCACCACGGCTGAACCGCTGTACATCATGCCCGTTTGGTCGGGGTAGAGTGCTTCGGGCCGCTCCGTCCAATGCACCAGGTCGCGGCTGACGGCGTGGCCCCAATGCATGTTGCCCCAATCCCATCCATAAGGATTATGCTGGAAAAAGAGGTGGTATTCGCCCCGGTAAAACACCATTCCGTTGGGATCGTTATTCCAGCCACGGCGTGGTGAAAAATGAAACTGCGGGCGTAATGCTTCGTGGTAAATGTTCCTGGCATCTTTGACCTCGTCGGTTTGCTCGATCATTTTCATCGCCCGGGAATTTTCCGGCAATTTGTTGACGCGCAGAACAACCGGCTTGCCTTTGAACGGGGTCAGATCCAAGAAAGCCCACCAGTCCGGCTCACCGTCGGCCAGCTCAATTTCGAATTCACGCTCGGTTTTCCCGTCCACCTGCAATCGCAGCGTGCGCTTGGCCGCGCCATTTTTTACAGGCAGATTCAGGTAACGCTTTTCCGTCTTGATCGGCAGCGCAACATCGTTGAGGACCAGCCCGGTGATCTTGCGATCCGTCTGCGTGATTTGGTCGATGCTCAAGTGCCCCCAACCCTCGGTGGCGAGATCGACAATTTCCAAAACGACATTCTTGCCGGCGAGATCGCCAACGTCCCAGGATTGCCATTCGAGATGTTCGCTGCCACCAGAGCGGGTGTTCGGTCCAGTGGCATTGCGCACCACCTTGCCCTCGCTCAGCAGATTGAGACAGGTTTTTCCATCAAACCCACCGCCGCCGATGAGGAACTGGATGTATTTACGCTCCACCTTGAAGGAGGGCGAAGTGAGCTTGCCGGTGCTGCCGTCGCCGCGATGAAACGAACTGGCAAATCCGCGGCCGAGAAATCCATCCAGCGCCATCTGGTTCGGCAGGGCGCCGTGTGCCGGGCCATTGCCGAAAGCGTCGCCTGTGGCCTTCCAACCGCCAAAGTTTGTTCCTTCAAAGTTTTCGATGACCAGATCCGGAGGTTCGGCGGTCAAAGCCGTCTTGGCCAAACCTTGGGAGACCAAAACCAACCCTGCCATGAGCCAAGCGACTCGCCGCGGACGAAGATTCGCGATGACTGATTTTACATTGCTCATTGATATGGCTTGGAAATCGGGCTTTTCAGGTTGAATGAAGAACGTTTGATTGTTTGATGTCAAGCTACCAGCTCGCCGATTGAAAACAAAAGAAAGAGTTAGGGGCATCGTTTTAGCCTGATATGACAAGCTTCCGATCATGGCTTGGGCCAGGCGGAATTGAGTTTGTCAATGGTGAGTGAGTTGAAAGTGGCGGTGCCGCCCTGGCAGGTGACCGAAATCAGGTTGTTGCTGGTCGCGTACCCGGACGGCATCGGCATGTAAAGCTGACCATGGTTGCCGAAGATTTCGATCGAAGTTCGATCAACCAAGATCTGCAATTGAACCACTCCGTTCACCGGTGGCAACGGGTTGGTGATGCCGTTACGGGAGATTAGCTGCGTGACTTGATTGCAAGCGACCGTCAGGCCTTGAAAGAAGGAAGGATCCGTCGGCATGGGTAACCACTCGATCCGAACGCTCCCAACTCTGGCGGCTCCGGTTCCTGATCTACCGTGGGGCGAGCAGCATCGCCGAGGGTGGAAAGGCCGACGGATCAGCCCCCAACTCCTTGTTCGGTGTGTTACCCATTTGAAGTTCCAGCTTGCCGCCGTTGGCGATGTCTCCATGGCCGAGCCAAACCTGCTTCTGTGCGCGGCCATTGAGGCGGATGCTTTGAACATATTTGTTGTCCACAGAGTTGTTTCGGCAGACGATGCTGAACGTCTTGCCGTTGCGCAGGTTGATGCTCACCCGGTCGAACACCGGACTGCCGATGTCATACG
>JAQGOT010000308.1 GCA_028293465.1 Pedosphaera sp.
AGCATGCCGGGCTTGTAACTGCTCACGTTGGCGAGGATGGGTTCCGCCTGACCGATCATGGTGGGGGCGGCGACGTAGTCTTTCCAGAGAAAGCCGATCGCGAGGATGGCAGCGGTCAGGACGAACGCCGGGATGAGGCGCAGGCGGGCATCGCGCCAGCGCTGAGCCAGCGGGATAGGGATCGGGGCGAGTTTGCTCATGGGTTACATTTCAGATTCATCACCCGCGCGCAGGCTGGAAACCCGGGCCACGCCATTCAAGGCACGCAGCTCGTCCATCAAGTCATCGGTCCGGGCGGGGTCGCGCAGAAGCAAACGATAGGAGATGTCAACGCCGGGATAGCCCTCGTTCGAGCGCTGGCTGGCGCATTGGGTGGTGCGGCTGTGGCGCACGAGCAAAGTCCGGAGTTCGGCGAGGTCCGCCGGCGGCCGGACCCATTGGACATTCAGGATGAGGTCATACCGGTGGCGGGTGCCGAACGCGGTGGTCCAGAAATAAAGCATGATGCCGGCGGTGGCGAGACAGCCGAGGATGGCGGAGGTGAATTTCATGGTGCCGCAGGCGAGGCCGATGACGATGACCGCCAGGACGTAGGTGGTGTCGAGGGTATCGCGGAGGATGCTGCGGAAACGGACCATGGCGAAGATGGCCATGAGGCCGAAGGCCAGGACCAGGTTGTTGGCCAGGATCATCATCACCATGGCCACGATCACCGGCATGATGACCAGGGTGTTGACGTACGAGCGCGAATAGGAGAGCCCGGTGTGAGTGAGCATGTAGATCCAGGCAATGATGTGGCCGCAGACGAAGGCCAGCAGGAGGGCAATCAGGAGGGCGGCATAATTGGTGGAAACCACCCCGTAATCGCCCCTCAAAAATAAATCATTCATGAGCATGTGGTAGGCTGGCGGCGGTTGATTCGTGAACCCGGGGAGCCAGCCCCTCCCAGTCGAAGGCCCGGTCACCATCGTGGAAGCGAGACTCGCCGACCAGCAAGACCCCCTCCGCATATTTGGCGGCGGCGAACTGCATCAGGTTGAAACGCCGCACCAGTTCCTCAAACCAGTTGGGGAAGCGCGTGGTGAACTTGAGTTCCAAAACGACCGATTCGGGGAAAACACGGGTCGGCCGGGACATGGCGGTGGCCGCCCGGGCCACAAAACACGGCTCGATGACGATGTTGCGGTCCATGGTGACCCGGACAGAATTGTCGTGTCGGCTGACCCAGGCTTCGCGCAGATAGGTATTGTGGGCCTTGGGTCGCGCGTTGAGTTTATGGAGCAGATAATTAAAACGCTGCAGGGTGGCGAGATGCCGGGGTTCCTTGGAGAGCAGTTGCTCATCCTGCGGGAGTTGGCCGGCCAGCAGCAGAGGCACGGCCTCGCGGCGGACGCCGCAGCGCTGCTTCAAGATGCAGTTGTCAACGCGTGCCTTGACTTCAAAGAACACGGGGGTCTTCGGGCTGTCATCGTAATAGCGCAACCGCAGTTTGAACCGGTTCTTGGCGCCGTTGATGGAGTATTGGAAGGTTTGCAGGTCGTCCGAATCAAGGTAGAGGCTATGGACGGGATAGGAGAGGTTCGGACGACCGACGCCAAAATCATCCAGATCGAGGTAACTGCTGACAAAATCCCGGACCCACGGGGTGATGGCCTCGTCCACCAGATACTTCAATTCGAAGCGCTGGAGTTGTAAGCGATGGTCCTGGGCCATAGATCAGGGGTGGAATGCGCGGACGAAACGCAGCGTGAAGTTGCTCGAATCACTTGCAGAGAGACTCTTCAGATCAAAACTCAAAACCTGCATCTCATCGTTCGTCATAAACTGCTTTCCACACCCCCTGCTGAGCGGCCTCTGGGGGCGGTGCGCGGAGCATCGGGGTTCTCTAGTTTGTCACACAATTGTAACCTGATTGTCAAGAAAGACATGGGGCGCTTGGATTTGCGGGGCGCATCTGGAAACCGCCCCCCCATGTGGCGTCTGACCGTCCGGAGCGCGGGGATGAAGCCGCTCCACCAAACTTTGCTCACATGGTCCGGGAATCAATCCAAACTCTTCGGGATTGCCAAGCATTGAAGCGGCGTGAACGCCCGCGCTCCGGGGCGGTGTCCGGATGCGCTTGGATTTGCGCTTGTCACTGTGCCGCGCCAGAATTAGATTCGTGGCGTGCTGGATAAAACGCCTTTCAAAAACAAGGTCGGGTGCGGGAGCGGAATTGACTGCCATGATTGAACTGATTCAGTTTCCCTGGAGCCCATATTGCATTGTCCAAAGGCGGATCCTCGAGTTCGCCGGAATTCCCTTTAAAATCATCAATGTCCCCAACCCCGACCGGACGCTGGTTTGGCGGATGACGCGGCAGCGCTACTATGGGGTGCCGATTATCCGGGATGCGCGGCGGGTGGTGTTCGAGACTGATAACGATTCCCAGGTTATTGCCAAGTACCTGGACGACAAACTGGGGTTGGGATTGTTTCCGCGGGGATTGGATGGGCTGCAATCGCTGCTTTGGCGGGTGATTGAGAACGAGATCGAAGACATCGGTTTCCGGCTGAATGATATTTATTGGAAGGAAATGGTGCCGGTGGCCGATCAACTGCCGTTTCTGCGGCATAAGGAGCGCAAATTTGGGCGGGGATGCCTTGAGCAATGGCGTCGGGACCAGAAGCCGATGCTTGCCGAACTGGCCCGACGTTTGGTGCCGTTTGAGGGCATGCTGCTGAACCACCGTTTTCTGCTGGGGGATGAACCGCGTTTCGTGGATTTTGACTTGTACGGCATTTTGGGAAACTTTCTTTATTCCGGCCACTATCATCTGCCGCCGGCCCACACGCGCCTGAAAAAGTGGTATGGGCGCATGGACAAAATTATATTCGAAAAAACCTCGCGTGAAAAATTACGTTCTTGATACCAATGTTCTCCTCCACGATCCCAACAGCCTGCTCAGCTTTGAAAACAACAATGTCCTGATTCCCATTGAAGTCATCGAAGAGATTGACCGGTTCAAACGCGAATCCACCGAACTGGGGCAGAATGCCCGCACGGTTTCGCGCTCCTTGGATGCGTTGCGCGGGCAAGGCAGTTTGAGCGAAGGCGTGACCCTGGAGAATGGCGGGCGTTTGCGCATCATTTTTGAGAAACGGAACGGGGCGGCGACGGCGCAGCTCGTTTTTGGTAACAACACCGTGGACAGCCGCATCGTGGCGCTGGCCCTGGCGGTGCAAAAGGCGCAACCGAAATCCCGGACGATCTTGGTCAGCAAAGACATCAATTTGCGGATCAAAGCCGATGCCCTGGGTTTGCAGGCGGAGGATTACGAGACCGACCGCGTCCTGATCAAGGACCTGTACACGGGCATGGTGGACATGTCGATCAGCGCGGAAAAGATGGCGACTTTTCGCGCGAACAGCGAGCTGGAACTGAACGGGGGAGTCCAATATTTTCCGAACGAATACTGCACGTTGATCGAGGAAACCAATCCCAAGCGCACTGCATTGACCAAGGTGGATCCCACCGGCAAGAAACTCATTCCGATCATTGACAATCGCGAAGGGGTTTGGGGGATCAAGCCGCGGAACCGGGAGCAACACTTCGCTTTCGATGCCTTGCTGGATGATCGCGTGAAGCTGGTCACGTTGATGGGCAAGGCCGGCACCGGCAAGACGCTGATGGCGATGGCCGCCGGGTTGAAGCGGACCGTGCTGGACCGGGAATTCCGGCGGTTGGTGGTGGCGCGTCCCACGATCTCCATGGGCAAGGAACTTGGGTTTTTGCCCGGCTCGCTGGATGAGAAGCTCGCGCCCTGGATGCAGCCGATCCATGACGCGCTGGAAATGTTGAGCGATTTGAACATGGGTCATGAACACCGGCGCAGCAACGACCTGATGCGCTCGGGCAGCATCGTGGTGGAGGCGCTGAGCTACATCCGCGGACGCAGCATCGCGCACCAATTCATGGTGATCGACGAGGCGCAGAACCTCACCCCGCTGGAGGTCAAGACCATCATCACCCGCGTGGGTCATGGCACGAAGATTGTTTTCACGGGTGATCCGTATCAGATCGACAACCCGTATGTTGATTCGTCCTCGAACGGGTTCAATTACATCATCAGCAAATTCCGCGGGGAAGCGGTGGCGGCGCACATTGAGTTGCAAAAAGGCGAGCGCTCGGAACTGGCGGAGCTGGCGGCGAATTTGCTGTGAGGTTTTTCCGCCGCCGACTGAGCGGTGAGGCCAGGGATGTTGTGAAGCGGCAGACTCAGTGATATGCGAGCGGTGGTTCAACGGGTATCGGAAGCCAGTGTTGCGATTGGCGGGGTGGTGAAGGGCGCCATTGGCAAGGGACTGCTGGTGCTGCTGGCCGTTGAGGCGGCTGATGCCGGTGAGGACATTGAATGGCTCAGCGGCAAGCTGGTGCGCTTGCGCATTTTCGATGATGAAAACGGGGTGATGAACCGCTCGGTGCAGGAGGCGCAAGGTGACATTCTGCTGATCAGCCAGTTCACGTTATTCGCCAGCACAAAGAAGGGGAACCGGCCTTCCTACAGTCGTTCCGCCGGACCTGACATAGCCATCCCGTTGTACGAACAATTCAGCCAGCGGCTGGTTGTAGATTTGGGCAAGCCGATCCAAAGGGGTGAATTCGGGGCCGACATGAAAGTGAGCCTGACCAACGACGGGCCGGTAACGATCATTATTGATTCGAGGAGCCGGGAGTAGGGGGCAATTTTGAAATCGCGGTGGAGGGGTGGTTTCAAGCGATGGTTGGCAAGGGGCGGGGAAGCGGGTAGAAGTTAGGGGAGTGAGCAAAGCGGCACAGGTAACTTCAGCCCCGGCGAAACCTCTGATGATCTATGATGGGGATTGCAACTTCTGCAAGTTCTGGGTGCGCCGCTGGCAGCGAGCCACGCGGGGACGGGTGGATTACATCCCATCGCAGGATCCGCGGGTGGCCAAACAATTTCCCGAGCTGCCGCGCGAACGGTTTGAAAGTTCCATCCAATTTATTGAGACGGACGGGAGGGTTTACAGCGGCGCGGAGGGCGTCTTTCGTTCGCTCACGTATGCGCGTTACCTAAGCTGGCCGTGGTGGCTGTATCAACACGTTCCGGGCGTTGCGCCGGTGACGGAATGGAGCTATCGGTTTGTGGCCGGGCATCGGGAAGGGTTCTCGCGGTTGACGCGGATGGTGTGGGGCGATTTCTAGGCTGCCGGTCCGGCGTGCGGGCTTTCAGCTCTGCGACCGGCGCCAACGGTTTCTTCAAGGGCAACGACCAGGGCGCGACAACCAACGATTCGGTCGGTTGCGGATCAGCCAGCCGGTGAATATGCGTCGAAGGAACGCCGTCGAAGAACGTAATGTATGCGCCGGAATCTTCTGGTTGCGAAACAGCATTTTGCAAGGTCGTGGATGCATTATGCATGGCTGGTTGGGGGCGGTTCGCACAAGCAACAAGATCTCCGCGGATGGAATAAATGTTGCTGCTTAATTTCCATTATGACCGGTCAATTCAGAGAGATGTTTCCTGAGATGCCGGCCGAATGTGACTGGAGAAATTACTAATGGTTGGAGCTGTTGTCGGATTTAAGTTGGCGTTTTCCCCCGATTACCTCAGCGCGGCAGGGATTGTGTCTTTGCTGAGCGTTTTGGTTTTGGTGGGATTGTTTTTTTATTTGAACCGCTACACCGGGCGGAGATATTTCAGCACGTGGACGCTGGGCTGGCTTTGTTACGCGGTTTGGCTGGCGCTGGGGTTGGGCAAGGACAGCCTGCATTCCAGCCCGTTCCCAATCATGCTGAAATATTGGTGCGTCGGGGCATCCGCCGCGCTGTTATTCTGGGGCAGCGCACAATTTCTGAAACTGCCCTCGCGGTCGGTTCTGTTTTATCTTTTCATTGGGTTCCTGTTGGTCTGGAGTTATGTGGGGGCGTATCATTTGAAGGAGCCTTTGCAGATGCGTGTGCCAATTTTTGGGACAATCGGGGTCGCAAGTTTGGTCACTGCATTTTCCTTTTACCGGCTGAGGAAGCACCAGGAATTCATCGGGGCTGGTTTGTTGTGTTTTGGGTTCACGCTGTGGGGCAGTTATCTGCTTATTTCGCCCTTTTTCGTGGAAAGCAACCAAATGATCGGCACCGGCTTCCTGATCGCCGCCGTGCTGCAATTGTTCATCGCGGTGAGCATGATTATTTTGGTGCTGGAGGAAGCGCGGGCGGCCACGGAATTGATTTTGCGCCAAATCCATTCGTATGAGTTTGAGGCGCCGGCCAGGGCGGGGCGGATCGGGTGGGAAGAGTCGCAGTATCACGGGCTGTTTGACCAGTCGGTGATGAACCGAAGGCTGCGCGCGGTGTACGAGGATTTACGACAGGCGCAGGAGCGGAACCTGCAACGAGAGCGGTTGCAGGCCTTGAGCCAGATGAGCCGCGGCATCGCACACGACATCAACAACGCCCTGACGCCGATTCTCGGCTATGCCAACCTCCTGTTGACGGCGCACAAGGAGCTGCCGGAGGGGGTGCTGAATTATGTGCGCAGCATCAAGAATGGGGGGGACAAGATTGCGCAGAGCGTGGCTTGCATCCGGGATTTCTACCGGCAGAACGGCGGCAAAGGCATGCTCATGCCGGTGGAGGTGAACGGGTTGATCCAGGAGTTGATCGAGGTCAGCTATGACCGGCATTTGAAAGCTTCGCCGGCAAACGGGACGCGGGTGGATTTGAAAACGGAGTATGCGGCGCAACTGCCCCGGATCATGGGGCAGAAGAGCGAGCTGCGCGAGGCGCTGGGCCAGTTGGTGCGAAACAGCCTGGAGGCGTTGCCGCAGGGCGGCGAGCTCAAGGTGCGGACGAGCTGCCAGCGGGGCGGGCCAGGGCGTGCCGGGGTGGCGGCGGCTGAGGTCGTCTTGGTGGAGGTTTCGGACACGGGCATCGGCATGGATGAGGAGACCCGCAAGCGTTGCCTGGAGCCATTTTTTTCGACGAAAGACAAGCAAGGCGCAAAGGGGCTGGGTTTGTCACAAGTCTTCGGCGTGATGCAACGGCATAGCGGGGAGGTTGAAATTGAGAGCGAGCCGGGCCGAGGCACGACCGTGAGGCTGGTTTTTCCGATCGTCGAAACGCCGGCGGCAACGCCACCCATGCCGATTCCGGAAGGGGCGGTCCTGGCGCCGCTCAAAATTCTATGTGTCGATGACGAACCTTCGGTTTTGGACGTGTTACGGATTTTGCTCAAGGGTGGAGGGCACCAGGTCGAGACGGTGGGCGAGGGATTGCAGGCAGCCGAAATGTTCAGGGCGGCCGCGGCGATGGGCAAGCCTTTTGATCTGGTGGTAACGGACCTGGGCATGCCGAGGATGGACGGCCGGGAACTGGCCAGAATCATCAAGCAGGAATCACCGCGGACACCCATTATCATGGTCACCGGTTGGGGTGACATCATGAAGGTGGAGGGGAATCATCCGGAGAGCATTGACGCGGTGTTGAGCAAGCCTCCCCAAGCCAAAGAGCTGTTCGACACTTTGCGAAAGCTGGCCGCGAACATCCCAAAGCCTCATCAGGCTTTTTAGTGCAGTCCGCGGTATATTGCCAGCGCTTGGGTATCAGACGCGGGCTGAGCCAAGGGACTGGTGCACGAAATCCTGGATGCCGGCCGCCGGCCTAGCGCCCGAAGTGCGGGCGACTTCCCGGCCACCCTGGAAGAGAATCAGGGTCGGAATGGATTGAATGCTAAAGCGCCCGGCCAGGGAGGGTTGCGCCTCGGTATTGACCTTGGCCACAATTATTTCACCCGCGCTCTGGGTGGCCACTTTTTCGAACTCCGGCCCCACCATTTTGCATGGACCGCACCACGGAGCCCAAAAATCCACCAATACGGGCAATGGAGAGAGTTTAACGAGGCTGTTGAAATGGTCCTCGCTGTCCACGTCCACCGGTGCGTTCACGCCCGGAATGTCGGTTTTGCATTTGCCGCAACGGACCGCCTGGTTCAGGCGTTCGTATGGGATCCGATTTCTTTGACCGCAATGCGCGCAGGCCATCACCACGCCTTTGTCATCTAATGTTGCCGTGCTCATAATTCTTCTTCTCCAGTATCTCCCAGACCATTGAGGCGAGCAAGCGGGGCGTTACAGGGGGGCGGGGTGCGCGATAAATAATTTGCAGTTTGCACCGAGAGGATTACAATCTGACAGAGGATTTCACGTTTCACACATATGATAAACCGTACAATTTTGGTGGCGGAAGATGACGAGAATGATGTTTTTCTGCTGCAACGCGCTTTTGCTCAGGCGCGTTCGCAAGCCGCGCTGCAATTTGTGCCCAACGGAGAGGAAGCCCTGGCATACCTGAGAGGGGAGGACGGTTATGCGGACCGGCGCACGTTTCCGTTTCCTTCATTGCTTTTGCTGGATCTTAAGATGCCCAAGAAGAACGGGTTGGAAGTTCTCGAAGTGGTAAGAAAAGACCTCCTATTACGGAACCTGACTGTGGTGATATTTACCTCCTCGAATCAGGCCAGGGACATTGATCTGGCTTTGGGCTTGGGGGCCAACTCCTATCTGGTGAAGCCAGCCAAGCCGGAAGCGCTCGCTTCCTTGTTGCACCGGGTCGAAGACTACTGGCTGTCTTTAAATCAAGGCAGCGTTTCGCACGAGCAGGGCAGCCAGGCCAGCGTTTGAGGGGCAAATAAATATGAAGACAAAACTGAGTTTGCTGCTGCTGAGCATGGCACTGCTGGCGGGGTGCGCAACGGATAAGCCCAAGGTGGGTGAGGAACGCACGGCGCCGACTGATCCGGGCCGGGTGGCGCTGCTGTTTAACCGGCCGGAAAGGGCATACGCGGAACTGGGCACGGTTTCGACGCTGAAGGTCCAGCCGGATCGCGGGCAAACCTGGCAGAATGTTTTGCGCAAACAGGGGGGATGGCTGGGGGCGGATGCGGTGGTGGTCGATACGGCCACGTTGAACAACCCGACCACAACGTTCGTCAACGGGGTGGCGATTCGTTACAAGCCGTAACTGGCCTGGATATCATTAAATGGGGGATCGATTCGTTGCGTGGGTGGGTGAACATCTACTGGAGCGGATGTTTCACCTGAGTAGGTTAGGAGCATGAAAAAATTGTCTCAACGTCTCGTCCTGGCTTTGGTTGTGGCTGCGCTGGTAAGCATGATCGGCACGGGTTGCAACACGGCCCATGGCTTTGGACAGGACGTCCAGGACACCGGCACAGCGATCAAACAGCATACGCCTTGAGGCGGGGTGTTTTAGCGGTGCCGAGCGAACCGAGCGCGGGCGAGTTCTTCATCCGAAACCTCACCGGTTGCCAACCTCTCCCGCGAGGATCGGTCTTTTAATGTCGGCGCAGTCCTTTCGCCAAAGCTTCCGATCTCCTTATCCCACGGGCACACGAAAACACGTCCGCAACCCGGAAGCCTCGTGCGGAGATGGAGATTGCCCGCCTGAGTTCAATAAGTCAGTAACCGGAAAAACCGCGTCGGAGATTTCGTCCCGGGTGTGAGATTGAACTGGAATTGGCCGTTCAGCTCGATCGGCAGGTTGGTGAGGCTTTCCCAATCCGTTAGATTCGTGGAGGTCTGCGCGGTGTAGGCGGCTCCCGGAGTGCCGGCGGCAAATCGTGACGATTGGGCTGTGTCGGCTTAACACTCGGGCAGTGGCGTCCACGTCGGGATCCGAGCCGCACCAGAATCGCGGCCACGAGCGTTCCGGTAACCATGGCGGAAGAATGTTGCGCAGCGTCGGCCGGGCGCATCCGCGCACTGCCCCCGAGCCGTCGGAGCACCGGCTTGCAGCCGGCTTGGATGGCTCGAGTTCACAGGTCATCGGTGGGGTCGCCACGCGTTAAGCCGACTTGGAAGTCGGCGCTCCGGGGCAGTGCGCGGATGCGCCCATGCCCTGCTGACGAATGCGGATTTGGAATGCTCGCGTGCGCACGCTGTTTCTGGAGAGTGGACAGCAAAGTTTACGTCTGTCAGGATGGGCGGATCCATGACGTTTCGAAGGATTGCGATTTTCGCGCTGGCCGTGAGCTGTGCCTTTTGGAGTCGAGCTGACAGCACGGTGGTATTCAACGAAATAATGTACCACCCAACCACCAACGAGGCGGCGCTGGAATGGGTGGAGCTTCGGAATTTGATGTCCGTGGACATGGATCTTTCCGGCTGGTCGCTGGCCAACGGAATTGCCTACAACTTCCCCGCCGGCACCATCATCCCGGGCGGCGGCTTTCTGGTCGTGGCTTCCGCTCCCACCACATTGATGGCGGCAACCGGGTTGACCAATGTGCTGGGACCATTCGCGGGACGCATTTCCAATTCCGGAGAAACGCTGGATTTGCTTAACAACAATCTGCGGGTCATGGACAGTGTGACCTACGGGGTGGAAGGGGACTGGCCGGTGGCGGCGAACGGCGCCGGGGTTTCGCTGGCGAAAGTAAATTCCAATGGGGCGACCGCGGAGGCAACGAATTGGTCGGTGAGCGCGCAAATCGGCGGCACCCCGGGTGCGGATAACTTTTCCAAGTATGTTCCCACGGTGATATCCAACAGCCTGGCGGGAATCAATGGCGTTTGGAAATTCAACGATGCAGGGATTGACCTCGGCAGTTCGTGGAGCGGGGCTGGTTTCGATGATTCGGCGTGGTCAAGCGGCGCAGCCCTCTTCTACCGTGGGAACGCCGCCTTGCCCACCACGAAGAACACGGTGCTGGCGGCCGGACGAACCAGCTATTACTTCAGAAACCTTTTCACCTTCACAGGTGACTTGAGCCGCACCCAGTTGCAACTCCAACCGCTCGTTGACGATGGCGCGGTTTTTTATCTGAACGGGGTTGAACTTAGCCGTTACAACATGCCCGCCGGAACGATCAGTTATTCAACCCTCGCCAATGCCGCCATGGGAAATGCGACCTACGGTGACACGCTGTTGTTCCCGGACAACCTGCTGGTAACGGGAACGAACGTGCTGGCTGTGGAAGTGCATCAGGCGCATTCTGGCGTGGCGTATCCCGCCGCGGTGTTGACTTCTGCGCCGGTCGGTTACTGGCGCTTGGGTGAAACAAACGGTGCCGCGCTGGATGTCGCCGTCGCCGCGGGTTCGCCGCAGCAAGGAGCGCAGAATGGGGTTTACACGGGCATTACCGCCACCAATCTCAACCAGGCGGGACCGCGTGCCGGTGATACCGTTGGTGGCCAGATCGTGGCAGGGCTGGAACTTAACAATGTCGCGACTCGATTTGCCGGCAATAACGATGGCGGCGACGACGTCATCCTCATTCCCGATCCGGGGGTGTTCAATTATGCCGCCAACCGGGCGTTTTCGCTGGAGGCGTGGATCAATGGAGCAACCAGCCAGGAATTGGGCGCGGCGATTATTTCCAAGGGCTTCGGCGGCGGCGGGGAGCAATACACCCTCGATGTGCAAAATAATCTTTTCCGATTCTACGTCCGGGACAGCGGGACCACGGCGGCGACCACCAGCGCCACCTTTGGGCCGAATGGCACCTGGCAACACGTGGTGGCGGTGTATGATCAGGCCGCCGGCATCATGCGTCTGTACATCAACGGCACGCAGGCCGCTTCCACCACTCCCAGAGCCACGTTGCTCAACACCAGTGATCCGATCACCATCGGCGCACGAAAGCCATCCAACGCGGGCACGTACAGTCTGAACTTCGATGGCCGGATCGATGAAGTCGCCATCTACAACCGCGCCTTGTCCCCAACCGAAATCACCGCTCATTTCAACGCCGCCTTCGACAACAGTTCCGGCTCGCCGGCGGACACCAACGATGTTGCGTTCGGTCTGGAATTCACCGCCCTGCAAACCCTTCCGCCGCCAACCACCTATAAAGTGGCCTTCAATGAACTCTCCTCGGCGACCAACACCTTCTCGCTCGAACTGATCAATTGCGACACCAATGCCGTTGATCTCGCCGGCCTTTCCGTCACGCGGTTCCGCAACGGGGTGGCCAGCCAATATTTCTTCCCGGCGCAAACGCTTCCGCCGAGCGGCTTTCTGGTGCTCAACAAAGCCGGCATGGGTTTTGGAGCGGATCCGGGCGACCAGTTTGTGCTTTACGGGCCCCACGGTTCGAATGTGCTGGATGCCGTGGTGGCAAAAGCCACCGCCTGCGCGCGTTATCCCGATGGCATCGGCCCCTGGCTTTTTCCCAATCAACCCACCCCGGGCGCGTCCAATAATTTCGCTTTTCACCATGAAATCGTAATCAACGAAATCATGTATCATCCGAGAGCCTCGACGGCCACCAATGGTAATCCGCCGTCGTGGCTGGAACTCCACAATCGCGGCACCAACGTGGTGGACCTGACAGGGTGGCATTTGAGCGGTGGGATTGGTTATGCCTTCGCCCCGGGCAAGACCATCGCGGCGGGCGCCTACCTGGTGGTCGCGGAGGATCCGACCGCCATGGGTTTGCTCTTTCCTGGGATTGATATTGCCGGCCCTTACACCGGCAAACTCTCCGGCGGCGGTGAGCGCATTGTGCTGACTGATGCGGGCGGCAATCCAGCCAATCAGGTTCAATACCTCAGCGGCGGACGCTGGCCGGGCTACGCCCATGGCGGCGGTTCGAGCCTCGAGTTGCGCGATTCCCATGCCGACAATTCCAAGCCGGAAGCCTGGGCTGCGAGCAACGAAGGTGCCCATTCAACCTGGCAGACTTACACCTATCGGGCCGTGTCCCAAACACCCATCGCCGGCTCTCCCAGCTTGTGGCACGAACTTGACCTCGGCTTGATCGATGGCGCGGGCGAAGTATTGCTCGACGACATGAGCGTGGTGGAAAGTCCCGACACCGCGAATGCCGTGCAACTCATTCAGGACGGCTCGTTCAATGATGGTATCGGCAGTCATTGGCGTTTTCGCGGCGATCACCGGCGCAGCCGCGTGGAGCCGGAGGCCGGCAATCCCGGCAATTCCGTGCTCCACCTCGTCTCGACCGGCCCCACTGAATATCAGGGCAATCAGATCGAAACCACCTTTGCCGGCGGGCTGTCCGTGGTGGATGGTCGCACGTATGAAATTTCCTTCCGGGCGAAATGGCTGGCCGGAGCGTCATTATTAAACACGCGCCTCTATTTTAATCGCCTGGCGCGCACCACTCGATTGGCATTGCCGGTGAAGAACGGCACACCGGGATTGCCCAATTCGACCAGTGTCACGAATATCGGGCCGGTTTATGGCGGCCTGCAACATGCGCCGGTCGTCCCCAGTGCCGGGCAGGCCGTCGTGGTTTCGGTTAATGCGAGCGACCCGGATGGCGTGATTTTCGTGCG
>JAQGOT010000335.1 GCA_028293465.1 Pedosphaera sp.
CCGAGTTCCAGATCGGCTTGATCTTTGGATTGGCCAAAGTACGCTCGGCCATGACCTTCGAGGCCCGCAAACTGTCGCGACGATGAACCAGGTAAACCACCGAAGCAAACCGGGTCAGGTAAGTCGCCTCCTCACAGGCCGAATCGCCACCACCCACGACCACCAGCGGCTGATGCCGGAACATCGGCAAGGCTCCGTCGCAGGTCGCGCAGTACGTGACCCCTTTCTTCTCGAGCTTGGCCTCGCTGTCCAATCCGAGGTGCCGATGCCCCGCCCCGCTCGCGATGATGACGGTCTCGGCTTCCACCAGTTCACCATCCACGGTCAATTTGAAAGGCTCTTGGCTCAGGTCAACCGCGTCCACCGTGGCAAACTTCACCCGCGCCCCGAAACGCTCGGCCTGCTTCTGCATGCGCGTCATCAGTTCATACCCATCAATACCGTCCGGAAAGCCCGGGTAGTTCTCCACGATGCTCGTGGTCGTCAGCAAACCGCCCGGTTGCAAACCGGTCAGCACCAGCGGTTGCAGATTGGCCCGCGCCGTGTAAAGCGCCGCCGTGAGCCCGGCGCATCCCGTACCGATGATGACGACTTTTTCCATAAGGACGCGAAAGGTAATTTTAACCCGCTAAAATGGCAAGTATGGATAACGCTGCCCGCGGCGCTTCAGGACGAACCGCCCGCGATAAAATCACCAAATTAATCTAACGCGACTTCACGCAACCCGCCGCCCGAAGCATCAACCTTGCGGTTTCGCCCGCTTACGCCACCGGTTAAAGCGCCAAAAGGAAATGCCAAAGAAAATCGCGCCGCAGCCATTCACCCCCACAGTGTATCCCAGTTTGTAGGTCCGGCCGGTGTTGTTCGCCGCATAGATGCTCACGTCGCGGCCAACCAGGAGATTGGGCATGGCGGCCGGCATCAGGGCGCCATGAAGCACCCCACGGCCGAACCCGGCCGGGCCGGCGGGCCGGTTTGAAAGCGTTATGGCATGGTTGACCACGTACCCAATGACTGCGGCAAAGACCAAAAACCAGAGGATTCGCAGGAGGATTCTCCGGACCAAATTGGCCGGCGGTACGACTTTCGCTTGAGTATCGAGCATGGTTTCCGTAGAGCAAGAGCATGTTTTTTAAGCACCGGGTCCTGCAAGCAGAATATTTCGATCTGCCCGACCGCCCAGTCGCCGAGCTGGCGGAGGGATATCGGATGCTGAACCACATGAACCGCCTTTTTCTGCTGGCGGGGCCGTTCAAACGTTGCTTGCCAACCTGGTTTGGCCAGGAACGCTGCCGCTCGCTCTCCATCCTCGATTTGGGCGCCGGGGATGGCTCACTCGGGGACGATCTCAGCGTCTGGGCCGCCCGGCGCGGCTGGCACTGGCAGGTGACCAACCTGGACCTCAATATGCAGGCCATGCGCCTCAATCCCCCCGCTCGCTTCGTGGCCGGTTCCGTCCTCGCCCTGCCCTTCCGCGACAATTC
Source organism: Pedosphaera sp. (assembly GCA_028293465.1). GTDB lineage: Bacteria > Verrucomicrobiota > Verrucomicrobiia > Limisphaerales > Pedosphaeraceae > JAQGOT01. The sequence goes on from JAQGOT010000335.1 coordinate 1,485, forward strand.
CTTCGACGTGGTCATCGGCTCCCAGATGGCACACCACCTGATGGCGGATGAGGAAGTCTGCCAGCATTTCAAGGAGGCGTGGCGGGTGACCAAAAACGTGCTTTATATGAATGACCTCCATCGCAACGTCGTTTTATATGCCGTACTTTGGATGTTGCTGTGTTTGCACCGCTACCCCGACCACTTCCGTTCGGATGGGCTGCTCTCGGTGCGACGGGGCTGGCGGGTGCGGGAATGGCGGTCGCTGGTCGCGCGGGCCGGTATTCCCAACGCACGGGTCTCCCTTTATGCCGGTGCCCGTGTGATGCTGGAAGCTCATAAGCGGTCTTAACGGATCTTTGCCCGCATCGTCGTCCGACCTGCCCGCCGCCACCAGCGAAACCACCGCACGCTATCGCGCACCGGATGGATCTTGCTCTGCTCGTCCCGGTAAATAACTTGAATGGGAACAAACTTCACCGAAAAACCCTTGGCCACGAACCCCAGCAGCACTTCGGATTCAATTTCGAAATGCGTCGTCTCGATCGCGAGCGCCGACCAGGCACCGAGCCTCATCAGCCGAAAGCCACACTGTGAATCCGGCAACAAAACCCCCGCCGCTCTTGACAACCTCAGGCTCATCCACTGATTTACCCGGCGGCGAAGCCACGGCATTCGCCCCGCATCCCTCATTCGATTTCCAACCACCAGGTCAACTCCGCCCCTGCCAGCCATCGCCAATAGGGCCGGAATATCATCGGGCGAATGTTGCCCGTCCCCATCCATTGCGAGCGCCCAGGAAAAACCCCGCTCCTTGGCCCTCCGCCAACCCGCCCCCAATGCCGCGCCCTTCCCCATCGAACGCTCCTGACGAATCACTTCCGCTCCGGCAGCCTCCGCGAGGCCCGCCGTTTCATCACTGGAACCATCATCCACCACAATCACCTCCGGCAAATGCCGCCGCACTGCCTTCACCAAGGCAGCAATCCCGGCCCCTTCATCGAGGCAGGGAATCACAACCACGCATTCTGACAGCCAATCCACGCGGCAAAACTATGGCACCATGGAGCTGTGTCCAGCGATTTGTGTTTCCAGGTTGTCCAGAGGGCGCATCCCGACCTCTCCACCGGTGCGCGGTCCCGCATGCGGGGCCGCTTCAACGCCAGAGCCCTCCGGACGGCCCAGGCGAATCGAAGCCCCCGTGGCCCCACCCACCCTGAACCCTTACCCAGCCCCACCGACCCCAGCGCTCCCAAGGTCCGGAGGACCGGCATGTCTATAGAATTGTGGCTCCGCCACCCCCATCACTCTGCCGACTCCGTCGGCGCGAGCCCCGCGAGCATCTCCCCCACCCTCCAGCAACTTGGATTTGCCTGGATTTGCCTTTACGGAGCGCGGGTTTATAACCCGCAGCACTCCACCCCAACCAG
>JAQGOT010000336.1 GCA_028293465.1 Pedosphaera sp.
GTGGTTGGGGGCTGATGGTTGAGGGTGGCAGGCGCAGTGCGACACCGCTTTGGGTGCGCCCGGAGCGGGGGGCGAGGTTCGGCCGGATCGTCGTTCTGAAAGCGCCGTCGCCGCTACCGCTCTGCCGCCGCACTCCATATCGCTGCGGGTGCTCTTGTGTCAGGGGCGAATCCAGGCAAATCCAGGGTAATCCAAGCTGGGACAGGTTCTTTGAAAATTGTAGTTCGGGAAATGGGGTTGGTTTTACAACCAAGCAACGAAGGAACCAAGTTGGGGAGGAAATGATTTTCAGATTTTGAGATTTGAAGATTATCAAATTGGGGATTGGGTTGTGTCGCCGTCCCGCGCGCGGATGAGCCTTTTGGCGGGGGAGAAGTTTGAGTCCCGTGACCTCGACTTCGACGAGGGGGTAGGTGGGTCGCGGGTGATCAAGGTGCGTAAGGGTGAATCCAGGCAAATCCAAGTTAATCCAGGTTGGTGATGGGAGGATTTTCAGATTGCCGAATTCGGGATGGGAGGCTTGATCTCTCCGGTCCGCAGGCTCGGGGTGCTTCCGCACCGGGGCTGTGTGGAATCCAAGTCAATCAAGGCAAATCCAAGCAAATCCAAGTTAATCGACAAACGGTTTGGGGGAATGGAGGATGGTTTCGATGGGGCGGGAGGAAAGCAGCAGAGTGGTTAGGGATAACCAGCGTCGGATGGTGGTCGGCGGTTCCGGATCAACGGATGTTCCGGGCCGGTTTGGGGATGGGGTATCTTCCTTATTGCGGGCACGGGCTTCGGAATAATGTTGGGGAGAGAGGAGAATTATTATGAAACTGGAATTAATGGAGGATTTATACATTGAGGAGCTGAAGGATTTGTACGATGCAGAGAAGCAGTTGTTGAAGGCGCTGCCGGAAATGGCGAAGGCGGCTTCGGCGGAGGAGTTGCGGCAGGCGTTGGAGTCGCATGTGCAGCAAACGGAAGGTCAGGTGAACCGGTTGGAACAGGTGTTCGGGGATCTGGGCGAATCGGGCCGGGGCCGGAGGTGCAAAGCCATGGCAGGTCTGATCGAGGAAGCACAGGATTTCCTGGAGGAGGACGCGGAGCCGGAAATCAAGGATGCGGGCCTGATCACCAATGCGCAGAAGATCGAGCATTATGAAATCGCCGGCTACGGTTCGGCGTGCGCGCATGCCAAACTGCTGGGATTGGCGGACCAGGTGGGATTGCTGGACCAGACGCTGGCCGAGGAGGAGGAAACGGATGAGAAGCTGAACTTGGTCGCGGAGAGGATCAACCGGGAAGCGGCCGAGGGTGAGATTACGAGTTCCGCCGACGGACGATAAGCACAGCCGCAGCCGCCGTGGCGGACCGAATTGGGAAACCGCGCGGGGCGAATGGGAGAACGGACGCATGAAGGATTTAAAGGAACTTTTAACGGACGAGTTGGCTGAAATATATGACGCCGAAAAGCAACTCACCAAGGCGCTCCCGCGCCTGGCGGAGGCGGCTGATTCGCCCGAAATACAACGGGCCCTCCAAAAGCATGCCGACCAGACTTGGGAACATGTTCAGCGGTTGGAACAGGTCTTTGATGTTTTTGAGGGCAAAGTGCGGAGCAAACGTTCGGAAGCGATGGCTGGGTTGATCCGCGAGGCAATGGAGTGGATGGAAGCCGATGCGGAACCGCCGGTGCGGGATGCCGCGCTGATTCTGGCCGCGCAGAAAACGGAGCATTATGAGATGGCCGCTTATGGAGGGCTGCGGACGTGGGCGGATTTGCTGGGCAAAGATGAGGCGGTGATGCTGTTGGAGCAAACCGCGGATGAGGAGAAGGAGACGGATGAGTTTTTGAATGAGATTGCGAGCCGGATCAATGTTGCGGCGGCCGAGCGTGGTGATGAATATGAAATCCCGCTGGATATTTATCTTAAGTCGCGACGAAGTGCTCCGGCAAAGAAGGGGAGGAGCAAGCATCCGGTGGCATCCGCACGACGCCGATTAAAGACGGCATGAAAAAGTTTGCGAAGAGGGTGACGGCGGTTTCGAAGGCTCAGTGAGCCGCCGGCTTTTCTTCGTAGCGAGGTTGCAGCGTGTAAGTCACGCGCGGCTCTTTGACATCTCCACGGATTTCTTCGAGGTAGCCGTTGCGGCTGTAAATCCATTCGCCGGACCGCTGCAATTCGGTGTTGGCGGGGGATTCCACCGTGAACGTTTCGGTGCTGCGATCGTGGCCCACGGTAGCCTTTGACCCGGCGAGGGTGATTTTGGACGCATGCTGCCCCGCAAAGGCCAAGGCCGGAAAGCGCACACGGAGTTCCTTGGTGGTCCCCAAGAGTTCGGCGGTTACCCGTACTTGGTCGGGGGTCAATTCGTAGGTTTCCGAAACGCCCACGACGCCGGGCCGTTGCAGTTCGTAATACACGTTGAACCGCACGACGGACGGTTTGGCTTCGAGCGAACTGAAAACGACCGCTCTAATCTGCCTTTGACCCAGAGCGGAGAGGGACTGCCAACGTTCGCCTTCGCGCCAGGCGACACCGGCCGCCAGAGATTGCGTTTGGATGGCACCACCATCGGTCGGGCCAACGAGAGGGTCCACCCCGGTTTTATGCACTCGGATCAGGCCGGTGCTGTTGTATTCCGGGTCGGCCTTGGTATCCAATTCCACATAGAGTCCTCCGGCATTAGCGATGACCTTGTGAAATTCCGGCAAGTTTACAACGAAACCACCGACGTCCGCCGGACTTGGCCCTTCAGGAATGGCATCGTCCGCGGAAAGCCAGGCGGTGGCCAGCATGCTCGCCGCGAGCAGGTTGTGTTGGGAATGGGAGGAGTAGGTTTGGAAGCCGTGGCGAACGGCGGGGTCAAATTTATTTTTGACGATCCAGAGTTCGCCCGAGGGCCGCACCCAGCGCTGAACCGATTGCAAGGCCAGCCGGGCGGCGCGTTTGAAGGCGTGCGCTGCGACGGGGTCGTTAGCGTGCTGCTTGCGAGCGGCCCAGACTTCGTAGGTGACACATTGCATAGCCTCGTTCCATTGATGCTGTGCGCTGCGGCCGCCGGTCGGCAATTCACCGCAGGGCGATTGGATCAAGAGCGAAGTCCAGGCGGCGCGTTCCAGCAACGCCTCCAGTGTATCGCGGTATTTTCCCGCGTATCCCCGTTGCGATACAAACGCCAGAAAGTGGCGTGGAAAATGATCATAAGCCATGGGCACGTTTGGATCGCGATACATGCCGTTGGTGGTGAAGTGGGGGAGTTGGGCGGCGAGGGATTCCTCGACGAAATTCAGGTCGGTGAAGCCGGCTTGGTGACGAAGGAACTCGCCGGAAAGCGCGGCGATGTTCCAGTTGTTCAGGTTGGTGCGTGTCCCACCGAGCACATCGCGATAGGCAACATCTGGTTTGATGGCGCGCAACAAATCTTCCCAATGTTTGCGCCGTGCGGGCGTTACCCGATCGCGCAAATTTTCATAGGCCAGCATCGAGGGGAAGATGAAGAAGTCGCCGTGGTTCTCGTTGGCCTTGCCCTCGGCGAGTTGCTGCAAGGATGATTCCAGGGCGAGCGCAGCGCTTTCCAATAAATTGGTCTGTTTGCCACCGATCACCAGTGCCGTCGCCGCCCAAGCGTAGCTGGGGGTGCTGTATTGGATCTCCTTGCGTAAGAATGGATCGATGATGCGGCCGTCGTTGGTCTGAAAATGATGAAAATAATCCACGATGCCCGTGGCCACAGCCAGGTAGTCATCTCGGTGCAAACCGGTGGTCTCGACGTGATTGGTGGCCAGAGTTGCCTGGACCTGGCTTACCGTGGCTTGCAAAGGGAACGGCTCCAAGGCGTGAGCGGCGAGCGGAAGGGTCTGGGTGACCAGGAAGCTCAACTGGAAGATGATTTTGATGCGCATGGTTGTTAAACATCCCGCTCGCGGCCATCTGGATGGATGGCATGAGAGCGATAATGTTTCTCTTAACATTCTTCGCCATCTGTTGGAAGCTAAAGAATGTTCTGGCAGGCGGTTGCATGGCGACAGTAAGAAGCTCCAGGTGCGTCCCCGAGGATGAGGCGCATGGCTCCAGAGTACAAAAGAAAGGATACTTGGCCACCTGTGCGACCGTGGTTTCACGGCGAAAGTGACCAAGTATCCAGAGCGGCTTGAAAGCGCTCCTTTGGATTTGCGAGTGGCTCGCTGCTACATGAGAATTCCCCCGTTGACCGATAAGACGTGGCCGGTGATGTAGCTTGCGCGAGGGCTGGCGAGGAAGGTGACAGCATGGGCAATTTCCTCCGGAGTCCCGAGCCGGCCGATGGGAGTGATTGCTTTGATCTGATCCAGGGCGGCGGCGGGAACCGCTTTAGCCATGTCGGTGTCGGTGAAACCCGGGGCGACTGCATTGACGGTGATTCCCTTACGAGCAACCTCCCGGGCCAGGGTCATGGTGAAGGAATTGATGCCTCCCTTAGTTGCGGCATAGTTGGTCTGGCCAAAGTTGCCAGTAAGGCCGACGAAGGAGGAGATATTGATAATTCGCCCCCAGCCCAGATTAATCATGCTGGGGAGGGCGGCATGTGTAACGTTAAAAAGGCCATCTAGGTTCACGTGCATGACTTCATCCCACATGGCTTTGGTCATCTTCAGGAAAGTGCGATCACGCGTAATGCCAGCGTTATTGACGAGAATGCTGATGGGACCCAAAGCATCCTGCGTTTCTTGAACCAGCCGGTTTACGTCCTCCTCGGAAGTGACATTGGCCGCAACCGCATGGCAGCGGACGCCCTTTCCCTGAACCGACCGGCACACTTCCTCAGCCCGCTCGCGAGAGGTTTGATAATTAAATACGACATCGGCTCCAAGATCGGCCATCGCCAAAGCAATGGCGCTGCCGATGCCTCGTGCGCCTCCAGTAACCAGACAAACTTTTCCCTGCAACTCTTTCATGGTGAATCCCTTTTCTTTCTTTAATTTAAGCCGGCGGTATGCCGGCAGACATGAGCCATCACCGACGGTAAGAACCATTTCCTGCCGAAAAAGTGATGTGGGATGGTCAGCGGTTAGACTGGATTGTTATAGAGAAACCCCTGACAGAAAGCAAGCTAAAGTCACGAGCGGTTGGTAAAAAAGCGCAGAAGTTGGTAAATTACCAATGAATTGGAGATTCACAAAACTCTGTCCCGATGGCCTTGCGAACACGGAATAGAACTAGCAGAACTAGCTCAAAAACTTTATCAACGCTGCGCTTTGTCAAGATTCGTCCGGTTGCTCATCCATTAGAGCAACCGGACGGAGAGAAGGAGTTAATTGCGCAACCCTGCTTTTTGCTCGTTGCGGTCTGGCAACATCCTATGATTTCCAAACCATAATCAATAATTAGGCTGCTGGACGCCACCCGGCATCCGCCCACAACGACCCGCTCACCGCCGAGTTGGAGATCATGAAGCAAATGGCATCAGCAATTTCTTCGGGTTGGATCAACCGGCGCAGTTGGGTTTGGGGAATAATATTTTCCTGGATATAATCCTCCCCTAGTGCCCGGACCATCGGGGTGTCGGTAAAGCCAGGATGGATGATACCGCAGCGAACGCCGTGGAAGATACCTTCCGCTGTCAAGGTGGAGGCTGCCCCTTCCAGCCCGGCTTTGGTGGCTGAATAACTGAGTTGGCCTTTGTTGCCTTGCGAGGAAACCGAGCCGATGAAGATAACTGTCCCCAGCAGTTCCTCGGTTGGTTCCCACCGCTTTAATCCATTCTTGCGACGATACTCCGCAATTCCGGCGAGCATTTCCAACGCCCAATAAATTGGCGCAATCAAGTTCACTTCGGTCACCAGCCGGAAGGTTTTGGTGGGATAAATAACCACGGTGCCCTGCTGCTTGTCGACTTTTACCGCCAAGCTGTCACGTGTAATGCCCGCCGCTGGTACGCAAATATTAACGATCCCGTGTTTTTCATGCAGATCCTGATAAACCCAGCTCCGGAATGTTTCCTCGGTAACGTCCCCCGTGTATCCGGTCGCCACGGATCGTCCGATGAGTCCGTTTAACTCGGTGGCCAATTCATGGACGAGTTCGGTTTTGTCAACCAAGGCCAAGGCGCTAACTTGCCTTTTTGCCAAATCTAGTGCGACGGCACGACCTATGCCCCCCTCTTCCCCCTTTACTACTGCAACCTTACCATTGATGTTCATGTCAGGTACCTTTCATTTGGCTGATTGACCAAGGGTGCCAATCAGTATTGTTACCAATAAAATGTAAAACTTTGTCGGGATGGCGTCAATCTGCTATTTTGCGTTTGCACAACGATGGGGTTGATTCCCCATTTTTGAGAGATTTGATTTTTTTGTATTGATAAACGCTTAAAGAACATAAAGTTAGGGTTACACTCCTTTCAAAAGCATGTAATGTCCCAGTTGACTTCCGCTCAAAAAGTGCTAGCATTTATGCAGTTGCAAAGGAACAATTTCCTTGTTTATGGGAACCAATAACGAGACTGGTTTGAAGAAGCTTGAAATTCGGAAATATCCGAACCGGAGGTACTACGATGTTACCCGCAGCCAACATCTCACCTTGGAGGATATTCGCTCGTTGGTGCGAGACGGTTATGACATCCGCGTTACCGACTCGAAGACCTCGACGGTCATTACCGCGAAAGTGCTGGCGCAAATCATTCTGGAACTGGACGCGGAAAAAATTGATATGTTCCCGGTGGCGCTGCTGATGCGACTCATCCGGGTCAATGATCGGTTGGTCCAGGACTTTATGGAGCGTTACTTTGAACAAGCCCTGTCTATGTTTCTTCAGTATCGTCAACAATTTGAGGAGCAATTGCGGGGCGGAGATGGATTCGGAGGATTGTACTCCTCCCTCGCCAATTGGAACCGAGCCATGCTGAATCCTTTTGCCATGCCTCTGATGGGCGGATTGGGTGGTGGGGCAGGTGCTGCCGGAGGCGCAAACAAGCCAACCGCGGAGGCTCAGGACCTGCAGGAGAAGGTCAGCATACTGGAGCAACAACTCGTAAGTCTTGAAGCGAAACTGGCGGAAGCGGACCGCCGACCACGGACCAAGACCCGGCGTGTGAAAGAATGAGCCCAGAGGGTCTTAATCTTCTGGCGTTGTGCAGTTGCACAAAAAATTGTTGACAGCCAGCGTTGGTTTGGGATAGGATGGAGGCGAAGTTCGGAACAGAGGGCGGAAAAACCTAGTCGCCTTTGATCAGGATGACCAAAGAAAATGGATCCTATCCCGCCCACTAAAAGCGTTATTGTAGGTGCGAGAACGTGAGCAGGCACCCAGCGAGCCCAATCATCAAATTTAAACCGTGACCAGACCATCATTGAGAGTCAAGGAAAGCAACTAAAAATGAAAACGAAGCAAAAAGCACAGAGTCAGTCACGCGCACAATCCCACACGCAATCTGAGGCACAGCAGCGCGCACAAGCGGCGATGGCGCCCGGGACGGAATTGTTTGACCAGGCCATGAAAAGTTACGAGCAGGCGCTGCGAACAGGGGTTAGATTACAGGAGGATACCGCCCGGTGGTGGACGAACCTTTTGAACCAATCCACCTGGCCCCAGCAGTTGCAGAGGCAGGTTACCTCCGTGATGTCGCAGGCCATCCCCACGGCGCAAAAAAACTTGGAAGATTCCCTGCGCTTGCTCGATCAGGGGAGCAAGACCAGCCTTAACTTGCTGAAAAGAGCCATGGATGGGACGCGCAGCAGTGCGGGTTCCGAGGTGCAAAGCCAGGTGCAGGAGCTGTGGCAATCTTCGCTGAGTGTCATGCAATCCAACATGCACGCCATCACGGAGTCACAGGCCAAGGCGATGGAGTCTTGGACCGAGTTTGTGCGCAAGGGAGTGGCATCCACCACGTCGGCGGCGTCCTCCGCGGCAGCAGCGGCAACCGCAGCCAGGTAGTTCGTGGGTGGTTTCATTGGTTCCGGGACCATCCCTTGCAAAAGAAATGTTATGTCAAAAAATGTTTATTTGGCGGGCGGCGCACGTACTGCCATTGGAAGTTTCGGCGGCGCTTTCGAGCAGGTGCCAGCGCCGGCATTGGGCAGTGCCGTGATCAAAGCGGCGCTGGAACGTTCCGGCCTTTCCTCGTCCCAAGTGGATGAGGTCATCTTCGGAAACGTTCTCAGCGCCGGTTTGGGACAAAACGTTGCCCGGCAGGCGGCTATCGGGGCTGGCCTGAGTCCCGCCGTTGGCGGCACGACGGTGAGCAAGGTTTGTGGCTCTGGATTGAAAGCGGTCATGCTCGCCTCGCAAGCCATCCGTTGCGGCGATGCGGCGGTGGTTGTCGCAGGCGGGACAGAGAACATGTCTAGGGCACCCTACCTGCTCGAAAAAGCACGTAACGGTTATCGCATGGGTAATGGGGAGCTTGTTGATTCATTGATCAAAGATGGATTGTGGGATGTTTATAACAATCTCCACATGGGCACGTGCGGTGATCGTTGCGCGCAAAAATATGCCTTCACGCGGCAGCAACAGGATGACTTCGCCGTGGAGAGCTTTAAACGCGCCCTTGCTGCGGCTTCCCAGTGCATTTCCTCCAAGGAAATTGTGCCGGTGGAGGTTCCCGCCGGCAAGGAGACCAT
>JAQGOT010000356.1 GCA_028293465.1 Pedosphaera sp.
TGTGTGCGGGTGGTGATGGAGGAGGACTTGATTGCTTTTGCCATACGAATTTACTTTGATTTAAAACTCCCGACTGGAAGGTGAAAGCCTTATCACCCTTGGGAGTCACCCCAAAGACTATCCAATCGGGAGCAAACTTACTGATTAGGGTCGCTTAAACCCAGTGACTAGCTGGGCTTCAGTTGCGAGTCCTCGCTTTCACAAGGACATGAAGACTCTACTTCTCATGCATTCAAACCGCAAGATATTTCCTCATTTATTTTTGCCTTTGTAAACGGAGTCATTTACATTGGTTTCATGAGCAAACCAGCCCGGCCGATTGACAGACTCTTAGCTCGCTTGCGCAAGGCTACTGCGGCGCGCGGTAGCCGTTCCGAACTTGCGCGGTGGTTGGACGTGCCGCGCCAGCAGGTCAACACCTGGCTCGTCGGCATATCCGAGCCTGGGGGCAACGCAACGCTCCTGATCCTGGCGTGGCTGAAACTGGAAGCGGCTAAAGCAAAGCGCCGGCGGGTTAGGAAATCGGCAAAGCGGCAGGGCAGGGGAAGGTGAGTCGGGCTTTGCTTATCTGATCTGGCAGATCCACTGTTGTTTAGCCTGTCGAGTTCATCGTTGGCGCAGCGAAAACCTTTGCTCTCAGCCCTCGGGCTGTAGAAGAAATCGGGATTGATGTGAGCCGAGCCCCAATTCCAGCCGGATGCGCTTTTCAGCCTTCAGAACCCAGGAAGTGGAACAGAAGTGGCCCAGTGGAAAATTTGCATAGCGGAATCCGAAAAACTACAGAAGCCTAACTCATTGGTAGTAAAGGAATTAGAGGTGGTGGGCCCAACAGGATTTGAACCTGTGACCAAGCGATTATGAGTCGCCTGCTCTAACCGCTGAGCTATGGGCCCGGTTTGAAGTCCCGACTCTACTCTAATATTTTGCCTTGCTTGGGGCAGGGGACAAGTCAATTCGACGCCATTTCCCGTTCCTGCCTGGTCCACCCCCACCGGTGACCGCCTCACCGCGCCGACTTTGCATTCCAGATCGCGAGCGTATCGGCGGAGCCTTGGAGGCGGATGCCGTTGTCGGCCAGGATCTCATCCGTGGCCGCGAGCAGCTCCGCGCGCGGGAAGACCAGCGTCTCGCCGTAATTACTGTCGAACTCAATGGTGACGAACTTCTCCTTGCAGTCCCGCAGCACCTCAACGAGGTGACCGAGGTTTTTGATCGGGATGCCGTTGATGGCCTGCACCACCTGAAAGGCCGGGCTCGAGTAGCCCTTGGCCAGCTTGTGCGGAAAAAAAGGCGACGAGACCACCACCAACTGCTCACCCTTGAAAGCCGGCTTCTCGCGAAATCGCTTGATCAGCGGACTTCCCATGGCTATCAGCGAGCCGGTCCAACCGCCCCCGTCTTGCGTTAATCCCGAGACAAATTCCCTCGTGGCGGTCGAGAATACCATCGGTCCGCAAACAAAAAAGGATGGGTAAGCCCCTCCCAAACTCATCAGCAACTGCTCGCGACGCTGCGACACGGGCAATTCAATTTGCAATTCTTTCCCGGCCCGAACGACGGTCAACGGCACGGTCCCATGCTTGGCAACTTTCTGAACCAAATAACTGAAGCGGACGCGCAGGTTGTCTTCCAGCTTCACCATCCCCTCGTCGTCCACCGAGGTGTTGTCGATCTTGGAGATGACGTCCCACGCCTTCAGCGGGTAGTCCGCCTCCGTGCTGTCGGGTTTGCGCACGACCAACCCGTGGACCGACTTGTCGAGTTTGAGAAACGGGAACAACGCCGGATTCTCCAGCGTCTGATAATCGTCAAACATCGCGGGCTTGCCGTCATAATGGCCGTCGGCAATGTCCTGGAGAAAGAGCTCGATCTCCTCGCAGGGAATGATGTAACCGATTTTTTGCGAACCCCCGAGATAGCTGAACGCGAGCCCGATCATCTTGTCTCCCACCACCGCGGCTCCGCCGCTGTTGCCGGGGTTGATCGCCGCATCAATTTGGATTCTCATCCCCGAAACCGGATAATTGTAAGGCGCAAACTCAATGCGCGAAACGATGCCCTTGGTGATCGAAAGACTGTCGCCTCCCATGGGGTAACCATAAGCCAGCACCGTGTCCTGCAACGTCGGCAGCGTTTTGGCGCGCGGCAACGGGGGATGCGTCTCGAAGAAAGTTTCATCATCCAGTTCGAGCACTGCGAGGTCGATCCCCGGTGCGACTGCCACCACCCGCGCCGGAATCTTTTCACCCGCCTGGTTGGCCTGCACCAGCACCTGGCTCGCGTAAAGCACCACGTGGGCATTTGAGAGAATGCGTTTGCCTTCGATGACCACGCCGCTGCCCGTGGACTCGCTGGGGGCTTCCTTCTGCCATGGCTTGTAGGGATTGGGTTCGCGCATCGTGGAGAACACTTTCACCACCGATCGCGCGATGAGGTTGTCCGTGGCTGTAGTTGGGCGGGTCGTCGGGGCGGCTCCCGTTGGCTGAACTCCGGGTTCAAGCTCCGCCGCATGAAGTGTGAATTGTGGTGTAATGAGGCCGGAGGCTAGAAGAATAGCCGCGACCACGCCAAGGCAACGTGAGTGCAAATACATTCGTAAGCCATCCTACGCAAGGGAGAATGGGAAGCAACGAAAATTAGTGCCGTTCGCAGGGACTTGGCAATGCCTGTCAAAAATGCTCATCACGGCCCTGCCTTCCCCATTTTGCCGTCCGCCCAACGGGCCCAAAATCAGCGAGGTAATCACCCCACTTACGCCCTCTCGCTCCTCCGCATAGATTGATTGCGAGAAAAAATGCGAACCTCATTCATCATTTCGATCGCGGTTGCGCTCCTCCTTGCCTTGAACGTCGAGGCGCGTCAACCTGCCGGCACGAACCTGCTCAATGAATTGCCCGCCATCGTAAACGCCATCCCGGGAGCGTCAAACTGGATGGGCACCAACCTGGCCTCAGGCCTCGGCGGTTTTCTGCAAAATTTGACGAACCGGTCCGGGACCAACCGTCTCTCCTCACCGAGTAACCTGTTCCCGGCCTTGTCCAACTGGGTCTCCACCAATTCCGCGCAGGGTGGCACGAACTCCATGGCGCATATCAGCAACTGGTTTGGGACGAATGTTTCGGCGAGCGGGACAAATACCTTTCAGGGGTTCACCAACTGGCTGGGCACGAATTACTCCCGAATCCTCACGAACAGCTCCACCAACCGACCGGCGACCAACCTGACGCCGGCCCTGAGCAACGTGATCACGACTAATCTTCCCCCCAGCCTTACCAACAACTCCCGGCTGAATCTTCCCCGGATACTCTCCACGAATCCCCCCTGAGCTTTGGCCAGCCGGGAGGGCCCGGCTCAAACTTCCTTCACAATTCCCCAATACACATCCAACCGATTGTTGAGGTACAGCTTGACTGCCCGGACGAGAACCTTGGACTCCAGCTTCTGCCCCTCTGCAATAATGTCTTTGAGCGACATGGTGGGCCGCACGGCGAAACTGCCTTGGGCGATGATGGGACCTTCATCCAGGTGCATCGTCACAAAATGCCCCGTGACCCCGATGATCTTGACGCCGCGCTCATAGGCCTGACGATACGCCTGCGGTCCGGGAAAACTTGGCAGCAGCGAAGGGTGGATGTTGATGATTTTGTTCTTGTAGCGCCAGACGAAATTCGGCGACAGGATTTTCATGAACCGCGCCAGGACAACGAAATCAATTTCATGCCCATCGAGCAGACGCAGCACTTCCCCTTCGGCCTTCGTGCGGTCATCCCACGGCACCACCACGAACGGGAGACCGTGCTTGCGGGCGAGGGGTTCAAGCTCGCGGCGGTTGGAGAGCACCAGGGCGGGTTTGGCTTTCAACTGGCCCGCACGGCTGGCTGCGAGCATCGCTTCCAAGGCGTGCGTCTCTTTGGTCACCATGATCGCGAAGCGTTGCCGACGGCGCGGCTCCGTGAAACGCAGCTTGATCTCCATGCCCAGGGACGCCGCCAGCTTTTGCAATCCGTCGCGGACGCGCTCCGGTTGCCAGGCCTTGGCTTTCCATGATGCCTGAATGGCCATGCTGAACTGGCCCCGCGTGACCTGCTCGTCCAAGGCGTCGATGTTTGCCCCTTGCTCGAACAGGAATCCGGTGACCCGCGCAACCACTCCGGTTTTGTCCCGGCCAATGACGGTGATGGTGACAAATTGCTTCATGGCACGGGGTTATAGGTGGGGAACCGGGGCGATTAGGCAAGTTATTTTCTTTGAAAACTCCATTGTCTAATCCAAATGGCCTCACTATCCTCACCTCGCTCGCAACTTTTTCGAGTTTCGGTTGTTAAGCAAAGTTGAAAGAAGAAAAATTGATGGGATTCACATCATTAAGAGATTTTTTTGCCCAAGTGGCGCTGGTCACTCCCGACCAATTCGAGGAGTGGAACAAGGCGTGGCGCTTGGCTGTGGAAGGCGGTTCTTCGGAATCGCTGGTGGGGTTCATTGCCCGCGAACAAGGCGTCGCCGAGGATGTTTTTCTTCAACAGCTTGCCAAAGCTCTCGGCTGGCCCTATCTGGATCTTCCCAAGCTGGAGGTGCCGCCGGAAGCGCGCCAGAAGATCCCCACCAAAGTGGCGTTCCAGTACTCCGTGCTGCCCACCCACTTTGAAAATGGCCAGTTGCAGATCGTGGTGAGCAACCCCTTTGACGCTTCGATGCTGAACGCGGTCCGCTTTGATGCCTCCGGCCCGGTCCAGTTCGCCCTCGCGCCGAAAATCGAAATCGAGAAGGCGCTCAAGAAATATTACGGCGTTGGCGCCGAAACCTTGGACGAGATGTCCAAGGACGAACCGCTCGACCTGCTCGTGGGTGAGGACAAGGAAATCACCGAAGGCGATCAGGAAGCCAGCGTCATCAAGTTCGTCAACCAGATCATCTGGGAGGCGTTCAAGGATCGCGCGACGGACATTCATTTTGAGCCGGCGGAGGATGAGTTGCGCATTCGCTATCGCATCGACGGCATCCTGCACCAGACCCCCATGCCGCCTCAGCTCAAGCGTTATCAAGCCGCACTGATCTCGCGTATCAAGGTCATGTCCGGCATGAACATCGCCGAAAAGCGCCTGCCGCAGGACGGCCGCATCAACGTGCGCATCAAGGGCGAGGAAATCGACATCCGCGTTTCCACCGTACCCACCGTTTATGGCGAAAGCGTTTCGCTGCGTTTGCTGACTCGCGGTAAAATCTTCCTGAGTCTCGACAAGCTCGGCTTTTCCACGTTGGAAGAAAATGCCATCCGCGAAATCATTCTCAAGCCGCACGGCATCTTCCTGGTCACCGGCCCGACCGGTTCCGGTAAATCGACCTCGCTCTACGCGTTCCTCAGCAGCATCAACTCCGTCCACAAGCGCATCATCACCATCGAGGAACCGGTGGAATATGAATTGAAAGGCATCAACCAGATCGCCGTGCGCTCGGACATCGGGCTGACATTCGCGATGGGCTTGCGCCATATTTTGCGCCAGGACCCGAATGTGATCATGGTCGGGGAAATTCGCGACTTGGAAACCGCCGAAATTGCGATCCGGGCGGCGCTGACCGGTCACTTGGTTTTCAGCACGCTCCACACCAATGATGCGCCCAGCGCGTTCACGCGTTTGATCGACATGGGCATCGAGCCCTTCCTCGTGGCCTCCTCCGTGGAAGCGGTGATGGCCCAGCGCCTGGTTCGTAATATCTGCCCGCATTGCAAAGTCGAACAGAAGGTGGAGCGGGATTACCTTCGCAAAATCGGCTTCCCGGCGGCGGATCTCGCCACGGCGCAATTCTGGCGCGGTGCCGGTTGTGAGCAATGCCGCCAGTTGGGCTACCAAGGCCGGCAGGGCATTTACGAATTGCTGTTGTTGAACGAAACCATCCGGCCTTTGATCCTCAACCGCTCGGCGGCCACCACCATCGCCTCCAAGGCCATGGAAATGGGCATGCGCACCCTGCGCACCGACGGCTGGAACAAAGTCAAGGCCGGCCGGACCACCATCGAGGAAGTGTTGCGCGTCACCCAGATTGAGGAGCATCTCGACGCGTTGGACGAAGATAAAAAAGGGAAAATGTGGGTGACAAGTTGAAGAAGCCGCGCTGGAATTCATGTAATGTTTTGCAGGTCGGTGCCGATTCCCGGCAGCTCTGGGAATTTGCCGCCGGCAAGGGCGGTTTTACTTTGAGCCACGAGCAATCGATCGCCACCGGCGATCCGCTGCCCGCCAAAGTCGTCGCCAAGGAGTGGAAGGTGCTGTTTCAGCCCAAGCTCAATCTGGCCCTGCTGCCCATCGACAAGGCTTTCCTGCGCGTCGTC
>JAQGOT010000436.1 GCA_028293465.1 Pedosphaera sp.
TTTGTTAGGATTTTTGATGAAAACGTATTTGCCGAAAGTTAACTTGGATCAGCGCAAATGGCATGTAATTGATGCCAACGGGGCCATTCTCGGCCGTTTGGCCGTGCAGGTCGCCGATATTTTGCGCGGTAAAAACAAACCTGTTTACATTGCGCATCTCGATGCCGGTGATTTCGTTGTGGTGATCAACGCCGACAAGGTGGCCGTCACTGGTAAGAAGGAAAACGAAAAGCTTTTCATGACTTACTCGGGCTGGAAAGGCGGCGAGAAATATCGCTCCGTCGCTCAAGTCCGCGCCAAGACTCCTGAGCGCCTCATCACCCACGCCGTCCGCGGCATGGTGCCCAAGAACCGTTTGGGCCGGGTGTTGATGACCAAGTTGAAAGTGTACCGGGGCGCCCAGCATCCGCACAGCGCTCAGCAACCTGCTCCGCTGGCCCCCAATAAGTAACTTTATCTGAATTATGGCAGCAATCTCTGAATTTCTCGGCACGGGACGGCGGAAAACCTCCATCGCTCGTGTGCGTATCGCCACCGGCTCCGGCAAGATCGTCGTCAACGGTCGTGCCTTTGAAAATTATTTCCCGACGGAAACCCTCCGCATGGTCGTCAGCCAGCCTTTGGTGGTGACTGCCTCCACGGAGAAGTACGACATCCGTGTCAACGTTCAAGGTGGCGGCCCCACCGGTCAAGCTGGCGCCGTTCGTCACGGCATCGCCCGCGCGCTGCTTGAAGTGGACGCCAATCTGCGCCCCAGCCTCAAGTCCGAAGGGCTTTTGACCCGCGATTCCCGAGCAAAGGAACGCAAAAAGTACGGTCAGCCCGGTGCCCGCAAGCGCTTCCAGTACAGCAAACGTTGATCCTGTTCGATTTCACCAGCCCCGCAGGTTCAACCTTGCGGGGCTTTTCCTTTTGGGACGCAAATGGAAGCTCACGAACTCAGGCTTGTCTCCCCGGCAATTACCTGAGTTCATGAGTTCCCAGTGAAAGATAAAATGGATAAAAAGGTGAAGGTTGGAATTGTCGGCGCCTCCGGTTATTCCGGCGAGGAATTGGTGCGCCTGCTCTTGGCGCATCCCCACGCGGAATTAACGGCGGTGACCTCGCGGCAATATGGTGGCCAGACTTTGGCACAAGTGTTTCCCAGATTCGGCCATCATCCCCATGCCCGGAGCATTCGGTTTAGTGAACCCAATACTTCCCTGCTGGCTAAACAGGCCCAGGTGATTTTCCTCGCGCTCCCTCACGGGGTTTCGGCGGAATTTGCCGTTCCACTGCTCCAGCAAGGCTGCCAAGTCATCGATTTGAGCGCCGATTTTCGTCTCAAGAGCGCCGAAGTTTACAAGGATTTCTACGGGCACGACCATCCCGCACCCGACTTGCTGGCGACCTCCGTTTACGGCTTGCCGGAGGTGTATCGCTCCGCCATTCAGACCGCCATGCTAATTGCCTCACCAGGCTGCTATCCCACCAGTGTATTGTTGCCCACGCTGCCCTTGCTGCGAGCTGGGTTGATCAAGCCCGCCGGCATCATCGCCGATTCCATGAGTGGAGTCAGTGGTGCCGGACGCAAAGTGGAACAGGATTACCTGTTTGTGGAGTGCAACGAAAGCGTTCGTCCCTATGGCGTCCCCAAACACCGGCACCTCTCGGAAATCGAACAGGAACTCTCGCTGGCCGCAGGCACGCCGGTCATTATTCAATTTACGCCCCACCTTATTCCGGTGAACCGCGGCATTCTCACCACGCTCTATCTGGCCCCGGCTGATCATTTCTCGAATGCCAAGGAAGCAGGCGAATTGAACGAGCGGATCACCGCCTGCTACCAGGCCGCCTATGCGAATGAACCGTTCGTGCGTTTATTGGAAGGGAAGGCCCTGCCCGACACCAAGAATGTGGTGGGTACCAATGTTCTCGAAATCGCCTGGCGGCTCGATCCGCGCACCGGCCGGTTGATCGTGATGAGCGCCGAAGACAATATCGTCAAAGGTGCCAGCGGTCAGGCCGTGCAA
Organism: Pedosphaera sp.; assembly: GCA_028293465.1. Classification (GTDB taxonomy): domain Bacteria; phylum Verrucomicrobiota; class Verrucomicrobiia; order Limisphaerales; family Pedosphaeraceae; genus JAQGOT01. The sequence goes on from JAQGOT010000436.1 coordinate 2,013, forward strand.
AGCATGAACATCATGTGTGGCTTCCCGGAAACGGCGGGGCTGATCTGATGAATCGGAAGACGTCTCTAAAATGAAGCAGTCTCTTAAACAGATCCCCGGCTCCGTCACCGCCCCGCAGGGTTTCCTTGCTTCCGGCGTGTTCTGCGATATCAAGCGCCTCGGCACGGGCAAAGGCTCCAACAAAGGCAAGAAGCGCGACCTTGCGCTCATCCTCTCTGAAGTGCCCGCTACCGTCGCCGGCATGTTCACCACGAGCCAGGTCTGTGCCGCGCCGGTCAAGATCAGCACACCCCGCGCTCACCAAGGCCGCGCCCAAGCCATCGTGGTCAACTCCGGGAATGCCAACGCCTGCACTGGCGCGCAAGGCCTCCGCGATGCGCAGCAAATGACCGAACTCGTCGCCAAAACTTTCCGCCTACCAATCGAGCATGTGCTGGTGGCCTCCACCGGCCGCATCGGGGTCACGCTGCCGATGCCCAATGTGAAGCGCGGCATCCAGGCTGCCGCAGGGCTGCTGAACACCTTTCCCGAGAACGCTCATCAGGTCGCCGAAGCGATCATGACGAGCGACACGCGGCCCAAGGAAATCGCGGTGGAATTTAAGTTGGACGGCCGGATCGTCCGCATCGGCGGCGTCTGCAAAGGCGCCGGCATGATCCAACCGGGCATGAGCCCCAGCGGGGCGCGGCCCGCCACTGCTCCGCATGGCGGCCTCCATGCCACCATGCTTGGTTTTATCACAACCGATGCCGCCATCGAATCGAAGACCTTGCAAGCCGCCCTCGCTGAAGCCGTGGCGAACAGTTTCAATCGCATCACCGTGGACGGTGACATGAGCACGAATGACACGGTCATCGTCCTGGCCAACGGCATGGCAGGAAATTCCACGATCACCCGCGCGCGGCGAGCCGAGCTGGCCCAATTTCAAGCCGCCCTCAATCACGTTTGCCTCGAACTCGCCAAAATGATCGTGCGAGACGGCGAAGGCGTCAGCCGGTTTGTCACCGTCCGCGTGAACGGGGCCAAATCTTTTGCCGACGCGGATGCGGCGGCGCGCGCCGTGGCGAACAGTTCCCTCGTACGGACCAGTTGGTTCGGCGGCGATCCGAACTGGGGACGCATTTTGGGTGCCCTTGGCTACTCACCTGCGAAGATTGTGGAAGGAAAAATAGATGTTGCGTACAGCGCACCCGCCGGCAAAAAGCTTTTGTACGCACTGAAACAGGGCCAGCCAACCAAGACTTCCTTTGACGCGCTCTGCAAAATGGCCGCCCAAAAAGAATTTGATTTGCACATCAACCTGAACCTCGGCAAATCAAACGCCGTCATTTACGCCGCCGATCTGACCGAGGAATACGTTGATTTCAACAAAGGCGATGTCAGCGACCCGGCATCCTTGGGAGGGTAGAAACCGTGCAAGACCTGATTTCCAAAGCCGATGTGTTGCTGGAGGCGTTGCCTTACCTGCAACGGTTTCGCGGCCAGACTTTCGTCGTTAAATACGGCGGCAGTTTCATGGATTCGTCCGACCCGGCCGTGCGCAACGGCGTGGCGCGCGACGTCGTCTTCATCGAGGCTGCCGGCATCAAGCCGGTCGTGATCCACGGCGGCGGCAAGGCCATCACCCGCGCCATGGATGCGGCGGGACTCAAGGCTGATTTTATCCAGGGCATGCGTGTGACCGATGAAGCCACGGTGAACGTGGTGGAACAGGTGCTCTCACGCGAAATCAACCCGGAAATTGTAAGAACCATCAGTTCCTTGGGCGGCCAGGCTCGCGGCTTTTCGGGCACGGATATTTTTACCTGCCGCAAACTCTGGCTCACCGGGCCGAATGGGGAGAAACTGGACATCGGCTACGTCGGTGAAGTCACTGCCGTCAACATTGCGCCGCTTGCGGAATGTCTCCGGCAAAACATCACCCCGATCGTCAGTCCCACCGCCCGAGGTGAGGATGGGAAGATTTACAACTGCAACGCGGACGTAGCCGCCGCCCAAGCCGCCATCGCCCTAAAGGCCAGGCGGTTGGTTTTCATGAGCGACGTGCCCGGCTTGATGCGCGATCCCAAGGATGCCGCCACCCTGATCCCGCGATTGCGCACCAGCGAAGTCGATGGCCTGAAAAAAGCCGGCATCGTGGACAAGGGAATGATTCCCAAGATCGACAGCGCTGTTGCCGCCATCCGCTCCGGAGTGGACAAGGTATCCTTGGTGGACGGGCGGGTGGCGCACGCGGTGCTGCTCGAGATTTTCACCGATATCGGCGTCGGCACCGAGGTGGTGCTATGAAAACGTCTTTTCAAAACGGTGCTGGTCATGGGATTCTGCTCGCAGTCCAAGGCGGAAAACTGCTACGATTCCACTGAAATGAAAGCGTCCGCAGTTCTCTTGCTGGTTGCGCTCCTTTTCACTGTCTCCGGTTGTCAGTCCAGAAAGGACTTGCATCCGCAAACCGTCCACACCGCCCCTCCGGCGTGGCGCGGCGTGCATTTGGGCTTGGACAGCGATGAGCAGGCGGATGCCCTCGTCGAGGAACTGCCGAGGCTGGCTGCCATCGGCGTGAACGTAATTGTGGTTGAGGTTGATTACAGTTTCGATTTTCAATCGCATCCCGAATTGCGCCCGTCGCATTTTCTGACCAAAGCTCACGCGCAAAAGCTGGCGCGGGAAGGGCGCGCCCACGGCATCCGGATCATCCCACAGATCAATTGCCTGGGCCACCAGTCTTGGGCCAAGAACACCTCTTCGTTGCTTGCCAAGTATCCTGAGTGTGATGAAACGCCGGGCAAATTTCCCGATAATAAAGACATCTACTGTCGCAGTTGGTGCCCACAAAATCCCGAAGTCAACACGGTGGTCTTCGCGTTGGTGGACGAACTGATCGACGCCTTCGAAGCGGATGCATTTCATGTCGGCATGGATGAGGTTTTTATCATGGCTTCCGAGCATTGTCCACGCTGCCATGGCGCGGATCCGGCGAGACTGGTCGCAAAAGCAGTGAACGATTTCCATGAGCACATC
>JAQGOT010000456.1 GCA_028293465.1 Pedosphaera sp.
ATTGAAGGACGGTTTCGCCTCCGTGTGAGCGTGCAAAATGCCAGAGGCGTCCCGCGACACCAAAAGTGAGTCATTGACCGCGATGGGACGGTTTGGCGTCTGGCGGAGTGTCTCAATCAGGTCAAAATGACCCAGCACGCCCTTCTCCACCCCCTGAATCTGCAGACACCGGCGCTGAACTGCAACCGGCAAAGCCTCAAATGCCTCGGGGTGGCTCAGCCATTCCTTGGCTATTTGCGTGACGCAATCGGCTTCAGCTCCCAAAATATCCATTTGACGCAAAATCACGCGATTCAACGCCGGTTGATATTTTTCTGCGAGCAACGGTAGCAGTTCGTGACGGATGCGGTTCCGCTGGAAATCCAACTGCGCGTTGGTGGCATCTTCACGAAAATGGACACCCAGCTCCTTGGCGAAGTTCTGCAAGTCGGTTTTGGATTGAGCAAGCAAGGGACGCGTCAGCAGGATGCGGGGGTTCTGCGGGGATGGGTTCTGCCATTTCATTCCGGCCAATCCTTCGCCTCCAGCCCCGCGCAAGAGACGCAGAAAAAAAAGTTCCACTTGATCGTCGGCGTGGTGCGCCAGCGCGACGGTGCGGATTCTCAGACGTGCGGCAACACGAGCCAAGAAGCCGTGACGCAACGTGCGAGCGGCCATTTCCACGGAGAGCTTCCGCTCGCTCGCATACTCTTGGACGTCCGCCGACTCCCTGACAAATCTTAAGCCGAGCTTTTTCGCGGTTCGTGCGACCAATCGTTCATCGGCGTTGCTGCTGCGCCCGCGCAGCTGGTGGTTGAAATGCGCCACTGACAAACGCCAGTTATACTTCTCGGACAGCCGCGCAAACAATTCCAGCAACGCCATGGAATCCAGCCCACCTGAGACCGCCACCAAAATAGATTGGCCGCGGCGGAATAATCGCCGCTCGAGAATGGATTTTTCAACTTGTTGGAGCAGTTCACTCACCCCATTATCGTAGGCTCGATGGAGGGTTCGGGGCAATCCCGCAATGCTTGTATCCGGCTGCGCCAATCAACTCCCTTTGGGAGGAACCGCCGAATGAATGAACTTCGTGAGGTCCTGCTTTAGTTGGATCAACGAAGGTTGGTTGACATACATCATGTGGCCAGCGTCGTAATAGCTCATGCTCACGTTCGTTCGGAGGTCAGCGGGCAATCCCATGTGGTCGAAGGTGTACCTGGTGGCAAGGTAGGGAGTTGCGAGATCGTAGTAACCGTTCGCGACAAAGACCTTCAAGTAAGGGTTGTGGGTCATCGCTTCGCGCAAGGTCTCGGCCACATCCAGGTAGCGGTTCCGGGCGGAGTTGTAATTCCACGGGGAGACCTTGCCGGTCAGAATTTCGTAAGGCAGATCGCTCTCGAACTTCAGTTCCCGCCGGATGTAGTCATTCAGGGTCGCCGTGTATGGGCCCAGCACCGCGGTGTAACTCGGATCGTAATCGGGCGAATCCCCGACCGAATCCCGGTCCACACCCGTCACGCGGCTGTCAAAGCGCCCGATGGTTCGGCGTTCGTTCCGCAGGAGTTCCTTGAAAAACTGTCGGGCGTGGATGCGCAGGTCGGCGCGGTCCACAAAATCCTCGGACAATCCCGTGAGGCGTGAAAGTTTCTTGACCACCTGTTGGCGTTCCGCGGCGGGCAGTGTCGAGCCTTGCATGAGCGCCTTGGTATAATCACCCAAGGCGAAATGCTCGGACTCGGCCAGGGCCTGCTTCAGGTCCGTCTGCAAGGCAGGCGGGAGTTTTTTGTGATACCAGGCGGCCGCAGTTTCGGAAGGCAGGTAAAGAATGTACGGCAGGTCGTTGCCCTCGTTGAAGCTGATGGTCGAGAAGTCGAGCACGGAGGAGATGAGCGCGATGCCGTTGAGATACATCCCATAGCGTTCTTCGAGGTGGCCCGACAAACCGGCGGCGCGCGTGGTGCCGTAGCTCTCGCCGATGATAAACTTGGGCGACGCCCAGCGTTTGTAGCGGGTCGTGTAGAGCCGGATGAAATCGCCCACCGAGGAGAGGTCTTCCTCGACGCCGTGATATTTTTTTGGATCTTCGCCTGGAACCGCCCGGCTGTAGCCGGTGCTCACCGGGTCAATGAAAACCAGGTCGGTGTCGTCGAGCAGTGAATACTCGTTATCCACCAGGCGGAAAGGAGGCGGCGGGAGGCTGCCGTCTTCCTTCAGGAAAACTCGTCGGGGTCCCAAGACACCCAGGTGCAACCAAACGGAGGAGGAACCGGGGCCGCCGTTGAACGAGAAAGTAATCGGACGTTCGCTCACGTTGGTCGCGCTCGGGCCCAGGCGGGTATAGGCCACAAAGAAAAATCTGGCGTGAGGTTTGTCTTCTTCATCCCTCATGACGAGCGTTCCCGCAGTCGCCCGATAGTTGATTTCCACGCCGTTGATGGTGACGGAATTGGTGGTCTCGGAGAATTCGTCTTTGGGCTCCCTTTTGTCCGCCTTTGGCTCTTCTTTTCTGGGTTCCTCCTTTTTGGGTTCTTCCTGCTTCTTATCTGGCGTTTCGATTTTTGGCGCGAGGTCTTTCTTTTCCTGAGCGTGAAGAGAAATCGGCGGATTGCAAAGCACGCCTGCGGCCGCGAACCCACAGAGCAAAATTCCAACAAACCCTATATTTTTCATTCTGAATGGAATGTTGGACACCCGCCAGGGAGCCGTCAAGCGAACATGAAGGCCTGAGCGAAGAGCGGGAAAGGAATGTTTCCCGGCCTTTGTTGCTCAGACACAGATCAGCGGCGGGAACTGCCGGCCGAGAACGGGCGCACTCGACGTTTTTAACCAGCCTTCCAGAATCCCGGCATAGACTGAGCGGAAATCCACATTGTACTTCATGTCGCCGTTAACCAAGTCGGTTGGCGCCAAACTTGGATATTGGCCGAACAGCCCGGCTTTGACCTTGCTGCCGACGATGAACATCGGCGCGGCTGCTCCGTGGTCCGTGCCCGAGTTGGCATTCTCAGCGACACGGCGGCCGAACTCGCTGAAAGTCATCACCAGCACGCGCGGCAAATTGCCCTGAACTCTGAGATCATCGGTGAACGCCTTCACCGAATCGCCCAGTTCCTTGAGCAAACGTTGCTGGGTGTTGGCCTGATTGGTATGGGTGTCGTATCCGCCCTGCGAAACGTAATAGACCCGCGTGGGCAGCCCGCCGCCAATCAGACGAGCCACCAGTTTCAACGAGTTGGCAAGCTGACCTTGCGGATATGAGGCTTGGTTGTCCACCCGCTTGCTGATGGCGCGAATCTTGTCGGAACTGACCTGGGCATCCAGCGCCGTGCGCTCCAGGAAATCGAGCGGCGAACCGCTGTGCACGATCCCACCGCTGATTGAGCCGATGCTACCACCGGAATTGCCATCGGAACCAGCTTCGGCCATCATGCCTTCCTCCCGCTCATTCATTTTGCGGTAAGACTCTTCGCTGGTGCTCATCCCACCCTGCCGGTTAGAATCGGAGCTGATGAAACGGTAGCCTTCAGGATTTTCCAGGCTGATGCCTTTGGGAGTCTTGGCAGCGAACGCCTGCGGCATCTGCCGACCGATGTTCACCCCCACCGTTGGATCCGCACCGGGACAGGCATTGTCGAAATAGCGTCCCAGCCAGCCGTATTTCTCAAACCGTTCTGAATCGCTGGCGGTCTGCCAGATTTCCGTGGATCTAAAATGAGACCGGTTCGGGTTCGGATAACCGATGCCTTGAATCACGGCCAAGTTTCCGCCGTCGTAAAGCTCCTTGAATCCGGCCAAGCTCTCATGCAATCCAAGCCCATCATTAAGCTTCAGCACTTCCTTGGCCGACAACCCGAGCTTGGGACGGGCGCGATGATAATGATCGTTGGCGAATGGCACCACAGTGTTCAAACCATCATTGCCGCCCGCCATTTGGAGGATCACCAAAATGGTCGAATCCTGTCCGGTGGCGACTTGCGTAGCGGAATCCGCCGCATTGGCCTGCAACGCGGAAAAAGTGTTCGCCAGGAAGGCGGGAACCGTCCAGGAAAGCGCGCTGCCCAGCATGGTGGTGCGAAGGAATTCGCGGCGGGTTTTGAGTGAAGGATCAGTATTCATAGGCTCCTTTAGGTCAGGTCAGTTGATATTCGGGTGTGCTCATCATCAGGCGGATGGCATTTAGGATAGTTATGTCGTCCAAGCTGGACTGGCCATCGAGATAAGCGTGCAGAGCTTTTTCCTGTTTCTCGGTGAGTTTGGCTTGTAACAGGCGCTTCTCCAAGGCCGACACCAACTTCACTTTGTCCTTGCGCTCCTCCTCGGTGAGAATCTTCGTGAGCGCCACCGGCTTGAGCTTCAGGTTTTGCAGACGGTTTTGCAGTTGCATGTTGGCCTTGGCCTTGGGACCAAAACTCGCCCCCTTCATCATCGACGTGTCGCCCTGAACCAGAAGCGCGGCTTCATTGTAACGGGCGAGCAGGTTGTTTGTCGTGATCCAAGTCATACCGCCATCCCAACCCTTGACGTTTGGTGGCGCAAAAAGATCCTGGCCCAAGTTCCGCGTCAGGCCGAAGCAGACGATGGGCGGCGGCAATTCCCGTTCGAGCACCCGCACACTACCCACCAGCCATTGCACGGGGCTCTTGACCTGGTTGCGGATGACCGAGCTCACGTAAAATTCTTGGCTCAGGAACATGGTTGTGAGCAGCGGTTTGAAATTGTTGTCCGACCGGCGGAAGACATCCGCCAGCGCAGTCACGAGAGCATCGGAAGGCTCTTCCCCGGCGAAGAAGTTCCAAAGCTTGGCGGTGATGAAGCGCGCGGCTTGCGGTTGGGCTACGATTTGCGCCAGCACGTCCTCGCCGGACAAATTCCCCGTGCGGCCGAGGAAGGTCTTCTCGCCGGCATCGTGCAACCGCGGCCGGTGGGCGAACTCCTGGTTGAGCCGGTCGTAATTCCATCCGGTCAGGGCGCGCGCGGCTTCCGAGACATCTTTTTCCGTGTAACGGCCCTCTCCCAGGGTGAACAGTTCCATCACCTCGCGGGCGAAGTTCTCGTTCGGATGCTCCTTGCGGCTTTGGGCCTGGTCCAGCCAGACCAGCATTGCCGGATCCTTCGCTACGGCGATGAGGAGTTTCAACCAATTGCCGGTCGCCTGCCGCCGGAAAAGGTCATTCTGCAACCACATCAGGTAAGCGTCCTTCACCTTCTCCGTGCTCGTCGCAAAATGACCATGCCAGAACAAGGTCATTTTTTCCTGCAACGGCCGCGGTCCCTTGGCCATGCGCTCCAGCCACCAAAACTTCAACTCCACGGCGCGCTGACGCTGCTTGCGTTGCTCCTCCTGCTGCAGTTTTCGTCGGGTTTCGGGATCCGCTTTGCGCGCCTCCATATAGCGGTCCGCCCGCGTCGGGTCGGGCTTGGCCCATTTCGGATTTGAATCGTGGTCGGGGATTTTCTCGTAATCAACCAGTTGGGAGACGGCCCGTTCAGGCCCGAGTCTGACTGAATGTTCGATTTCCGCCGGGGTACCGCCAAATCCGGCCCGGTTCAAGAGATGCGCCGCCGTGGTGAAGTTCCAGTTCTCTTTGGCTATTGGCTTCAGCATACAAGATGAGACGTAAGCATCCCCCGGAAGGTTTCATACTTTGATCGGGTGGAACACCCCAGTTTCGACGTGTGCTTTAGCCCGTGTACGAAGGGGGGAGCCCGGAGCCGATTCCGTGCGGGAAATGGGCTATACCCAATTTGCTTCGCCCCACAAAGCGGCGATGGAATTCATCCCTGCGGCTGATCTTAAGAATCCAGCTATTTATCCGTCGCCCGAGATCAAAGCGAAGTTGGAGTTCCTCGAAGACCTCGGCAGCAAGACCCGCATCTACGACGAGATTTGGACCCAGGTAAAGGCGAAATGACCGGACTTGGCTGCTAAAGGCGCAAATCGACTGTTAGACTTACGAAGGCTTTTGACCATACTCCGGCTTTGCTGCGCGCGCCCCGCGCGGGCAGTCGCAGCGCCGATCAATGAGAGTGAGTCGACTACCTCGCAGACCGCCTGCATCGTTTAAACGGGATTTCACTTTGCAGATTGGCTGCTGGCTGGCGGCGAGACGATGTGTTCCGCCTCCCAAGATTGGAAGTTGTCATCGGATTCGACAATTTGCCCGACGCCGTCGGCCATGCCATAAACCCGCCTAGGCTTTCCGTCCGGGCCAACCCAGGTTTGCTGGTCGCGAACCACCGCCACGTTGCCCAAGGGGATGCCCTCGAGTTTGTCGAGTGTTCCATGGTAAACGATCTCAAAATGGTTGCTCCCCGACAAAGACCGCTTTTCGTCGGCCAGGTAAGAAGCAATTGCATCGAGGTTGGATGGAAATTGGCCCTGGTGATCAGAAGCATAGGAGCGCAATGCAGTGCCAAGGTCTCTTGCCTCCATTGGCTTTTGACCCGCCAGTTGATGCAGTTGATCCCAGAATTCTTCAGGGTGGTCTTCTTTGGCAGCCGGAGGCTGGGATAGGGGCAACGCCGTGGTCTTGGCTGATTGGGCGGTGAGAGCATGCCTTTGCTTTTTAAGCACTTCGGACTCACCACGAAGCTTCTCGAGTTCAGCCAGGCGTGGATCCGAAGGTGCCGCGGAGGCGCTGGCGACAAGATTTGAGAGGCGCTGGTGCTCGGCACTCAATCCGATCAGTTGCTCGTCTTGCTGCCGCAGCAGATCCTCGCGCTTCCGGAATTCAACTTGCGATTTGTTATGAATGATCAGCGAGGCCATCACTCCGGTAATGGCAATGCCTGCGGTGGCGATAAGTTTAGATTTGGACATGGCTCAGAAAATCTAGAGTGCAGGGTTGGTCAACGGATCAGCGTCCATCGGTTAGTGACGTTTTCACCGGCGGTTCGCGATTCGGTCAACCCGTAGGCAATTCGCGAATCGCGCAACGGATTCACGGGAGCTTTTTGGGTGATGACCCAATCGCCGCCGGGCTGCAATTCGCTTACCAGACTATTCGAGAGCAAGATTACATAACGCTCCATGATCGTATCATCAATGGGAGCTTTGAGGTAGGGTTTCAGTTCTGAAAGGGCGGCGGGGAACTGGCCAGCTTTGTCCCGTCCATATTTTCGCAGCGCAGACCACAACTGGCTGCACACCTCTTCCTCTGCATTGAGCCGCAATATCCTCGCCGCACCGGCGAAATCATCATCGGTGGCGAGGCGATCAACGGCGTCGACCCAGGTGCTGTTGGAAAGGCCTTGCAACTCGGGAATCTTTTCGGAGGGATTGGCTTCCAGCCATTGCTTGAGCCGATCCACTTGCGTGGCATACAAGGCTTTCATGGCCGTCAACTGATCCACCTGCGATGGCGGGACGGCGGGCACGCCGGAGGTTATCTCGTGGACATCTCTCTTCAAACGCCCGACCTCATTCCGGAGCTTCAGGAGTTCGCGAAGTTGAGTGTCTGCGAGCGGTGCGGGAGTGTTAGCCCGGGCCAGAAGACCGGCCAACCGCTGGTTGTCCGCAGTCACCTGGGCCATCCGATCAGCATTCCTTCGCAAGGCCCCATCCTGCTGGCGCAAATCAGCTTGTGCCAGGCGATGAACGAGCAGCGGGGTCATCAGGCTGGCGGCGATGATGGCGGTGACGATGCCAGCTTTGAGTTTGGTAACGGCCATAAATTGTAAAAGGGTGAGCGTGGTTCCAGTCCCGGCTGCCAAGCTCGCCAACGCGGCCCCTGAAACGCTGACGGCAAGCCCCGCCGGTGCGGCCATGACTGCCTTGCCAGCGAGCGCCGTTCCGAGTGCGGCGGCGGAAAAAGTCACGCCGCGATGTTTAAGCAGGACGTGAAGCTTTTCCAAGGCACGGCTCACCCGCTTTTGCGCGGCAGCTTCATTGGTGCCCAAGGCCTGGCCGACGGAGCGAAAATCGAGCCGCTCATAAAAGCGCAGCAAAACGGCAGTGCGATCCGCCGCGCCAAGGTGGTTGATGGCTTCGTCGAGGATGGGGGCAACATTCGCAAGGTGCGCTTCCGAGTGATCTGGTGGTGGGTTCATATCAAGGGCCTGCCTCTCACGGGATTGACGACGGCGCTCTCCGCGCAGGGTCTTGGCGGCCACAAAGCAAGTGTGCCGATGCAGCCAGCCACCCAACCTCACTTCTGTGGAGAGATGCTTGGCTAGTTGGGCCAGGTCCACAAAGACGGTTTGAGCCACGTCCTGGGCCAAATGGGTGTCGCCGCCGACCAACCGAACCGCCGTTGAGTAAACCAGATCAAAATAGCACCCGACAACTTCCCGGAAGGCTGTTTCCGAACCGTCGTTCACGTAATCTGCCAGCAATTGTTGGCTGTCGGTCATCTTTCTTATTAGTAAAGACCCGCTGAGCGGTGAAAACAGACAAAAAGTTTTAGAAAATTAGAGCTTGGCAGCCAAGCCAAAGGGCGCAAGTAACCGCGGGCCGTTTTTCGCTCCACGGTTTCACGAAAGGGCACTTAAAATAAGTGGTGCCTAGCCAGACAGATAACCTATGCGAGCAGCTTCGTCACGAGCTCCCCGTGGACGTCAGTTAGGCGGAAATCGCGGCCTTGGAAGCGGAACGTCAGCTTCTTGTGGTCGAGGCCAAGGAGATGCAGCATCGTCGCATGGATGTCGTGCACGTGGACACGGTCCTCGACGGGGCTGAAGCCGAGTTCGTCCGTGGCGCCGATGATTTTTCCTTTCGGTACGCCGCCGCCGGCCATCCACATCGTGAAGGCGTCAATGTGATGATTGCGGCCGGTGGTTTCGCGATTTTCACCCATCGGTGTCCGGCCGAATTCGCCACCCCACACGACCAAAGTATCATCGAGCAAACCGCGTTGTTTGAGATCCTTGACCAAGGCCGCGCCAGCCTGGTCCACTTCCTTGCACAACTTGTCGAAGGATTTATCGAGGTCCTCGCCCGGGCCGCCGTGGCTGTCCCAATTGGTGTGATAAAGCTGGATAAAGCGGACGCCGCGTTCCACGAGACGGCGCGCCAGCAGACAATTATTGGCGAAGGAAGGCTGGCCGGGCTGGATGCCGTACATCTCCAACGTTTCCGGCTTCTCTTTCGCGAGGTCAATCAGTTCCGGCCCACTGCTTTGCATGCGGTAAGCCATCTCATACGCGGAGATGCGCGTTTCAATTTCGGCGTCGCCGGTTTCCACCAACCGCTGCAAGTTCAAATCGCGAATGGCATCGATGGTCTGGCGTTGCCGGGTGGCATCGACGCCTTGCGGATTGGAAAGATCAAGGATGGGATCACCCTTGCCGCGCAAGGGCACACCCTGATACGTAGTCGGCAAAAAGCCGCTGCCCCAATTGACCGAGCCACCGCGCGGACCACGCGGGCCGGACTGCAACACGACAAACCCGGGCAATTCTTGCGATTCGCTGCCCAAACCATAGGTCACCCACGCCCCCATGCTCGGCCGTCCGAACTGCGAGGAACCGGTGTTCATGAACAGCTTGGCGGGCGCGTGATTGAAAACGTCGGTCGCGCACGAATGAATCAATGTGATGTCATCCACGATGGTGGCCGTGTGCGGCAGCAATTCGGAAACCCACGCCCCGCTCTGCCCGTGCCGCGCGAACTTGCGGCGCGTGCCGAGGAGTTTGGGCCGGTCCTTGGAAAACGTATCCATGAAGGCAAAGCGTTTGTCCTTTACGAAGGATTCCGGGATGGGCTGGGCATTCAACTCCACCAGTTTTGGTTTGTAATCAAACATTTCCAACTGACTTGGGCCGCCGGCCATGAACAAATAGATGATATTCTTCGCGCGCGCGGGAACATGAGAAGTTTTCGGCGCGAGCGGATTGACCAACTTCGACTCGCGGCCGAACAACTTCTGCTCGCTGAGCAAGGAGGCCAGCGCGATCGAGCCAAGACCCATCGCACATTTGGTGAAAAAGTGCCGGCGCGTGACGTCGCGCAAGGGATCATTTTGCGGGGGTTGGTGCATAATCATTCACGCGTGATGGTTTCATCGAGATTCAACAGCACCCGGGAAACGGTGGTCCAGGCGGCCAACTGCTTCAAATCGCCCGTCTCCCCGGCGTTCGATGAAACTATTTTCCGGGCTTCTTCCGGCGCGGTTTCATACGTGGCCAATTGCTGGGCGAGCAATTCCTGTAGACGCTGCTTTTCCGTGACACTCGGCTGCCGCGCCACGCAAAGTTCGAAGGCGTAATCGATCTGCTTGTTTTCCGGAGCTTCCCGCAGCACGCGAGCAGCGAGTCCCTGGGCCAGTTCGAAGAAACCTTGGTCGTTTAACAAGGTGAGGGATTGCAATGGCGTGTTCGAGCGCGGCCGTCGGGTGCAGGCGCCGGTGGCATCCGGCGCATCAAACACGATGAGATTCGGATGCGGCGTGGCCCGCCAGAAGAAGGTGTACATGCCGCGGCGATAGCGCTCCGCCCCGGTGCTCGCCTTCCATTCCCGCCTGGTCTGGCCCAGAGTCATCACGCCGTCCGGCAAGGGCGGATAGACACTCGGCCCGCCGATGGTTTCGTTAAGCAATCCGCTGGCGGTCAAAGCGGCATCGCGGACAATTTCCGCGTCCAACCGCAACCGGGATTGGCGTGCGAGCAATTTGTTGTTGGGATCGATGACCGCGAGTTCCGGGCGGGTGCGCGAAGATTGGCGATAGGTCGCCGAGGTCACGATCAAGCGGTGGATGGCTTTCAAACTCCATTGTTGGCGGATAAGTTCGGTGGCGAGCCAATCCAGCAACTCGGGATGAGAGGGCAAGGCGCCTTGCGTGCCAAAATCGTTTTCCGTTTCCACCAACCCTTTGCCGAAATATTCCTGCCACATACGATTTACCGTCACGCGCGCCGTCAACGGGTTCTTAGGATCAACAATCCACCTGGCCAAATCGAGCCGGGTGGGCTTTCCGGTCACTGTGAGCGGAGGCAACACCTTGGGCACGCCCGGGGTAACGATCTCGCCGTGGCGCGTGAAATCGCCTTTAATAAAAAGGTAGGATTCACGCGGCGTGGCGCGCTCCTGCATGATCATGGTCGTCGCGGATTGGGAATCCTTTTTTTCCTGTTTCTCCAGCCGGGCGATCTTCGCCTTTCGCTTTTTGAATTCCGGATCCTGGCCGTGGAACACTTCCACCAGGTCGCGTCTTTGTTTGTCGGTCCGCTTGGCCGGCGGTGTTTCCAGGATGGTGGTAATTTCCGGCTTGAGTTTGGCCACGGCTTCGGGAGTGAGGGATTTTTCCCAAGCGGACTGTTCCGCCGCCAAGGACTCAAGATAGCTCTTCATCTCGCCTTCGATCGCTTTGATTTGCTCGCGAACGGCTTCGCGCCGGGCAATTTCCTCTGGAGGGGCCAGATCGAGGGTCGGTTCATCGGCATTATTCAGGAAGGCGAACATCTGGTAGTATTCCTTTTGCGTGAGCGGATCGAACTTGTGATCGTGGCATTGGCAGCAGCCAATGGTCAGACCGAGGAAGGCATTGCCGGTGGTGTTGACCCGGTCGATGATCGATTCAATGCGGAATTGCTCCTTATCGACCCCACCCTCTTCGTTGATCATGGTGTTGCGGTGAAAACCGGTGGCGATCTTCTGATCCTGCGTCGCGTTGGGGAGCAAATCGCCCGCTAGTTGTTCGATGGTGAACTCATCGAACGGGAGGTCGTGGTTGAGGGCATCGATGACCCAATCGCGGTATTTCCAGATCGAGCGTGGCGCGTCGATGCTGTAACCGTTGGAATCGGCATAGCGCGCGAGATCCAGCCAATGGCGCCCCCAGCGCTCGCCGTAATGCGGTGAAGCCAGCAAGCGGTCCACCAGCTTTTCATAAGCACCGGGGCTTTGGTCGTGCAAGAAAGCCTCCACCTCGCCCGGCTTGGGAGGCAATCCGAGCAAATCCAAACTCAAACGGCGGATGAGCGTCACCCGGTCCGCTTCCGGGGCGGGTTTGATTTTTTCTTGTTCCAGCCGGGCAAGGGTGAAATGGTCGATGGCATTTCGCGGCCAATTCTTCTGGCCCACTTCCGGCTCAGCGCCGCGGGTGGGTGGTATGAAAGACCAGTGTATTGAACCGCTGGCGTTGGGATCCTCGGGCTTCTCATCGGCGGGGGCGACGGCTCCGGCATCGATCCAGGCTTGGATGAGCGCGATTTTATCCTCTGGAAGCGGTGGCTTTTTCAAGGGCATGCGGTGCATGTCCTCGGCGGTGCCACGGAGCGCTTTGACCAGGAGACTATCGGCGCCTTTGCCGGCGAGGAAGGCGGGTCCGGTATCGCCGCCTTTGAGAGCCCACGCGGCGGTATCGAGGCGCAACCCACCTTTTTGCGCGGATGCACCGTGGCACTTGTAACAATTGTCCGCGAGCAAGGGTTTGATCTCCTTCAGGTAGTCCACCGGATCAGCAGCGGTGGCTTGGCCGGCAAATCCGCAGAGCGCCAGGATGGCAACGAGCACAAATCTCATGTGACTGTGGAATTCTACAACCTCCAGGCAAGTTGCCGCAAATGGATTCTGCGAAAACGGTTGCTGTGTAGAAGCTGGCCTTCCGTTCGGAATCAACCGGCGATTCCATAGGGTCTGCCCATCCAGACCCGCTCCACGCCGGGTGCGAAGTGTGCGCCTGCGAATCTCGCGCTGCCAAACCAGGTAAAGCTTGAGCTCAGGAGGGAGTTGTTGGAGATGTGAACATCGATTTCAGTTTGCAGCCAAGGCGGATGCCAGATGCGGAAGAAACGCTTTCGCGAGCCGCAACTGGTAAAAGCGGTGTAGCGTTCGATCAGGAATTCATCCAGCGAACCTGGGCTACAGTTTTGCAGGGCTGTGTGCGGGTCGATGATTGCGTCGTACGCCAAGCCCGTCGAACCGCCGGTGATCCTCCCACTCAAGTTTCCTTGTACCGGCAGATGTTTGTATTCCAGCCGACCATGTCGGTACGGCAGGCCGAAGGTGCGCGGGCCGATCCATACACTCAGTCGGTTGGGAATCCATTCGGCGATGAAGTAGATGCCCGGCTCGTCTCCGTGTCGAACGTAGGTCCGTACATTGAGCAATTCGTGCGTGGCGATGCGGGCGAAGGCCAAGGCGGTGAGCGCGCCGCCCCAGCGCGGGCGAAGATCCTCCATGGTGAAAGCGACGAGGCTGACGTAGGCCTTGCCGTCACGCAAATCGAGCGGGAAAGGAATGAAGGGTTGGAGGCGCGCAGGGTCGATTTCGTAGTGGATGAAGACGACGCGCAGCCAGTCGCTGTAGAAAAACGGTTCACCGAAAGAGGCGAGAAGACGTTGCCGGGCGGCGGTGCTCGGGTCGGCTTCCACCCCGGGGATGGGAGTTGTCGCAGGCATGGTGACCTTTCAGTTGGCGGACAATTCTACAAAGGCATCGCGGATGAACGGGTGGTGAAATTGGAAACCAGCCTTGGACAGGACGCCGGGAATGACGCGGCGGCTTTTGATGATTAATTCGGTTTCAGTGCGAAGGATGAAGGCACCGAGCTCGAGCATCCCGGTGGTGGCCGGCAGGCCGAGGGGCATGTGGCACACCTCGCGCAGGGTTTGCATCATGGCGGCGTTGGTGAGCGGATTTGGCGCGGCGAGGTTTACGGGGCCGGAGATCTCAACGTGGGTCAGGAGGAATTCGATGGCGCGACAGAAGTCGGTTTCATGGATCCAAGAAACGTATTGTCGGCCGTGGGCCATCCTGCCGCCGAGACCCAGTCGCACGAGGCGACGGAGCATGGGAAAAACGCTGTTGCTCCCCTGCCCGAGCACCATGGCGGAGCAGAACTTTGCGAGTGGCGGGTGTGTTGGCCTGGTTGCAAACCTTTTCCCAAGCGGTGGCGACTTCAACCGAAAAGATGTCCTTGGCCTCGGGTGTGCCGCCGACTTCGCCGGACTCGTCCCAGGCCGGGCCGAAGGTGTGCTTGTAAATGGTGGCAGTGCTGGAGTTGAGCCAGACGCGCGGTGGATCGGGGCAGCGGCCGATGGCGTCGCCGAGCACGCGGGTGGAGTTGAGGCGCGAGTCGAGGATTAGTTGGCGATTACAGGCATGGTAACGGCAGTTGACCGAGACCCCGGCGAGGTTGATGACAGCACAAGCGCCCTCCAGTTCCCGCGACCACCCGCCGAGCGTTTCACCATCCCACGCGATTTGCCGGACCCCCGGCGCGTCCGGGCGGGGTGAGCGCGTGAGAATGATGATCTGGTAATCGAGCTTGCGGAAATAGCGGACGAGGATGCCGCCGATAAAACCGGAGCCGCCCGCCAGCACAATGTGTTTCATGGTGTGGGTCCTTTCCGTTCAACGAACCAA